>JAYSRI010000453.1:0-7101 GCA_043721175.1 Alphaproteobacteria bacterium | reverse complement strand
GCCAAGAGTTCTCAGGCTATGCCAAGCAGATTGAGAACGGTATCGCCCGCATCATCCAGACCCTGCCCGCTTTGATGGAGTTGGCCCAAGGCGGCACGGCGGTGGGCACTGGCCTCGCCTCCCCGGTTGGATTTGCCGATGCCGTCGCGCGCGAGATTGCAGCAATTACGCAACTACCTTTCACCAGCGCGCCCAACAAGTTTGAGGCGCTGGCCGCCCATGATGCGATGGTATTTACCCATGGTGCGATCACGACCGTCGCCATGTCCTGCTTTAAGATCGCCAACGATATCCGCTTTCTAGGCTCTGGCCCGCGCGCCGGGCTGGGCGAGTTGGCGCTGCCAGAGAATGAACCTGGCTCGTCAATTATGCCTGGAAAAGTGAACCCGACCCAATGTGAAGCCCTCACCCAAGTTTGCGCCCACATCCATGGCAACAACGCCGCTATCGGTTTTGCCGGCAGCCAAGGCCATTTTGAGCTGAACGTGTTTAACCCGATGATGGCCTATAATTTCCTGCAATCGGTGCAATTACTGGGTGACGCCGCCATCAGCTTTACCGATAATTGCGTCGTCGGCATTGAACCACGCCTCGACAATATCGCCAAGGGCCTCGCCAATTCGCTGATGCTGGTCACGCCGCTGAAAGAAAAATATGGCTATGACCTGGCTGCCAAAGTTGCCAAAACGGCGCATAAGAATGGCACGACTTTGCGCGAAGAAGCGATTGTACTTGGCATTAGTGCGGACGATTTTGACGCAATTGTGCGCCCTGAATTGATGATCGCGCCAGGTTGATTGAAATTTGCTATCAAATGTGATATCACGTCAGTATGAAAAATGTCCTCGTCCGCGATCTTGATGACGCCCTTGTTGCCAGCTTCAAAAATGAAGCCAAGCGGCGCGGCACCAGCTTGCAAGCTGTGCTCAAACAGACCTTGAATGATAATCGTCCAAAGGCGCTGTCAAAGGAAGAGATTTTGCGCGAACTCAAAGCGCTCAGAGCAGAGTCAGGCCCTAGTAACGGTGTAACAGGATTAGAGCTTATTCAAGAAGGCCGCCGCGAATTAGATGAGAAGTTTGCGCGCATCTTCAAATGGTAGTCATTTTCGACGCTTCGATCGTTTTCTCGATGCTGATCGAAGAAGAAAAGTCGGAACTCGCGGCAAGTCTGTATTCTAACGCCAACGAAATTTTGGTTCTGGATTTTCTTCATATTGAAATCAGCAATGCATTAACCTCCGCCGTGCGTCAGCGGCGCATTATCACGGCAACAGCATCGAAGGCCCAAATGATGCTTGGTTCGCTTCTGCCGATTACCTCTTATGCAAGCACGTATCTCGATGCAGCCTTTGCCCTCGCGCTGCAAATCAACCACCCGGTCTACGATTGCCTTTACGCGGTCGCAGCGCGCGAAAATAGCGCGACTTTGGTTACATGTGATGCCAGATTTGCGGCAAAACTGGACACTGCGATTTATAAAGTTCAGGTGGTTTAGCGGCTCAAATCCCCGGCTCCAACCCCACATAGGCATACACATTCACATAGTCATTTGCGCCAACAGGTTCTTCCTTCAAGAACGTACCGAGAGTTGGATCATACCAGCGGGCGCGGTAGTATCACTAACAGCCCATTGACAGAGCACGCTACAAGGAATTGCCATCCCGGGCGTCGCGCAGCGAAGAGCCGGGACTTCAGCGGTTTTGTGCACGCATGTAGCTGTATGCCCGATCGTCGCATCACTCATCGGCGACGACAAACTGGGCTAGCGATCTGCGTCCTTTCACCGGGCAGTTTGTCTTATATTCTGAGGCCGCCTCAAACTTCGCTGGTGATGATAAATTCAGGATTTTCCACGAGGCCCATGAATGCTCCCATCACCATTTGCACAGCATCGCCGGGCATATCTTCGCCGGTAAATCCATCAAGATCGGTGATGTCGAAAATCTCGACATATTTGACGCTCGGCTTACCCTCTCCCATCAACAAGGCTTCGCTCCTAAACGTCCGAAAGCGGCTGACGCGGGTCAGGCCACGCATGGTGGGCTGATCAATCGTGCGGACCCAATCCTCAAATTTTTCGGCAGAAACGTCGGGCTTTAGATTGTACATAATGATGATTTGCTTCATGCTGGTCTCCAATTTTTTGACCACCCTAAAGAGGAAAAACCCCAAACGATACCCCCTAAAGCGGGGGTATTGGGACGTATTTTTGACACGTGTGTTAGAGACGTAAAATGTGCTTCGTGCTGTAGCAACTGTCTTCGTCCGCCCCAATCCGCTGGAGAGAGCGTTGATAGCTGTGTTTTTTCTAACCAGCTCCCGCTTCGGGGATTGGGTATAGAAATCATTGCTTCGACACTCATGTGTCTATTTGCTGATTTGGTAATTTCCCGCACCGCCATATTGCTTGACTGTGTATAATGCCCATCAACAGCGCTTCCGCGCGCATTGCCACTTTTTCGGTTTAATTCCGCTTTGTTCAAGACCGCCAAGAAATCGAGATGACTGGGAGCGCGCAGCCCCGCTGCGCAATCGCGCCGAAAGGGCCAGAATTAAAAAATAGCACGCCGTCTGTTTGGGGCAGTCAAGGTTGGCGCAGCCACCGCAAAGCGGTCACCTTGACCGCCACAAACAGACATCCCCACAATAAATTCGCGCTTTGGAACAGGCAAAGCCTGCACCAAAGGGCGTCATGACCACTTGTTCCATGCGATTTAATTCGCATCATGTCACCGTTTGGATGTCACCGTTTGGGCCTGTCACCGTTTGGGCCGCCTAGGTTCATACGAATTTCTTGTGCCAAAGCGGCACCTGCCATACGCTCATTCTCATTAGAAGATGCCCCGAGACTTCTAGCTTTAGCGATCTGATTGGGCAAACTTGAAGTTACTTCTTTCATTCTTTGTTCTTGCGCTTGAGTAAGCGGAACGCCGTCGTTCAAAGACTTAATATCAGCAACCAAGGCAGCGGCAGTTTGATCGGGTGACATTTGTGTTGGTGGCCGCGCCGCCTCACTCAACCCCGCCACCACCCCCCGCCCAAGGCTGCGACCGACCGCTCCGCCGATCACGTCGGGCAGGGCAGCCACGAGATTGTCGCCAAAGTCGCTGCCATTGACCAAGGTGCGCGTGGCGGCATTGGCGATGGCGCTGGCACCACTGACGACGATATCGCCCGCAACAGCTGATGCGTTGGTCAGGTTCTTAACCGCCCCCGTGCCACCCACAGCACTGGCAACCCCCGCGCCAACATCCGCCCATTGCCAGAATTAGGCAAACTTATCCTGCAAGCCCGTGGCAACACCTATGCCTTGGGTGATGGCGCTTGAGGCGGCACCATTGGCAGCAGCGGCAAGAGTTGGATTGGCAATGCCCAAGTCAACACCGCCCATCCCGCACCAACACCCCCACCAATCGCAGCGAGCGCCACAGCCTTCCAACTAAACTTCTCCTGAATACCCGTCGCAACGCCAAGCCCTTGGCTGACGATGGAGCCTGCGGCGCGGTTTTGACAGTTTTATTTCACATCATGTCACCGTTTTGGCTCCGTTGATGTCAGATATGTTTTGTTGCGCTTGGTGCATGTTCCGCACTAACCCACATCGCGTTTTCGGCAAGGCCGCCGAGAAAGACGCTTGGGAACGGTTTTGGTGACACTTGTGTTCACCAAAACCGCGTCTCGATTGTGAGATTGCCAGCCCAGCTGCACTATTGCCTGTCGAGCCGTAGCCTTGGGCGAAGGCTGAACCCGCCCGATCTGACGCGCGTCGTTTCGGGCAACGCGAAAGTGGCAAAAGCGCACCGTCTGTTTGAGGCTGTCAAGGCCAAAGAGCGCGAAGCGCGTGCCTTTACCGCCACAAACAGACACCATCACAATAATACCCGCGCTTTGGGATAGGCAAAGCCTGCACCAAAACGCGTCCAGACCGCTTGAATGCTTGATTTAATTCGAGTCAATTCGCGGATCTCAACAGAAATACCGTAACATGATGCGAATTAAGTCATCGTTGATCCACACGGTGTCAGCCCCCTACCCTTTCGTCAGCTTCCCCCGCATCACCCGGATTGACACAGCCACCACCGCCAGCACGACCAAGACTAGCCCCGCATCAATCGCGCCAATTGGAATGTGAAACCTTTCTGCCAGCGGTTCAAAAAAGCCGTGGACGACTTTGCTTAATAGCATCACGGCGTAATAGCTGATCGCGACAATCGAGAAGCCTTCGACGGTTTCTTGCAGGCGTAATTGTAGGTTGGCGCGCTCGTCCATCGAGCGCAGGAGGGCTTGGTTTTGTTGTTGCAGGGACAGATCGACGCGGGTGCGCAGCAAAGCACAGGCGCGTTCGATCCGCATGGCGAGTGCTTCAAGCCGTGCGCGGGTGGTGGCGACGGTATCCATGGCAGGGGTAAAGCGGCGGTCGAGGAATTTGCCGAGGCGTTGTTGGCCTTCGATGCGCACTTCACGTAGTTCCCCGATGCGTGTCTCAACCAGATTGCGGTAAGCGGCTCCTGCCCCAAAGCGGAAGTCTGTCTCAGTCAATAAGCGCTCAACTTCTTGTGCGGCATCGGTGAGCTTTGTGAGCACTTGGGCATCACTGCCCGCCCCTTCGTCAAACGCGCTTGATACGATGGCGTCAAGGCGGTTGAGGTCGTTGCGTACCCCGCGTGCCACGGGAAAAGCCAGCAATGCAAAGATGCGATACGTCTCAATCTCGCAAATACGGCGCACCAATCGACCCAAGCGTGCTGGCCCCATCATGGCAATGCCGTCAAACTGGGTATCGAGTAAATAGCCAACAAAGCCATCGTCGCGTAGCGCTAAATCCGTCCATAATTGCGCGGCACCGCCTGAAACAAGAGAAGCTGCGTGCTCATGTCCGGCATGAGGCTTAAAGTTGGCAGGGCTTTTAACGACCTCAATCCGCGCCGCACTGACCCGTTCGCCCGGTGGCAAGTCATCACCGCAAAAAGACGACCAATCGGTTGGCGCACTGGTTTGTGCCAAAATGCGGGTCCACGTCGAAAACTCGCCGTGACGCTCCCACTTTAGGACGGCACCTGGCAAGTCGACAATGTGTAAGTCTGAGCCAGAGGCGGCCTCTGGCGCGCCAGCCGCTTTGCACAATTTGCTCACAAAGGCGCGGGCTGCGGCACCGCCATCTTGGTGCAAAAACGCCTCGTGAAGCACTACGCACGGGCCATCAATGCCCAGTGTTGGCCTCGCGTGGGTCTCGCCAACCAGCAGGGCGCGGTCCTTATGATCCATCAATTATCCCCCAACTCGACCAATTCTAAACCAACCTAGATGGTGGTTGCCTTTTCGCAACTTAGACCGACACTGAGTGTTCGGCATCCCATTTTTTCAGAAAAGTCTTTTTTGCCTGACCGCGCCATGTCCGCATAAGATTGGCCCGTATCCAATCCTTATCGACGTGATCTGGGCGAGCCAGAATAAGCGGCCAGCTTTTATAGTGCGGCGTGAAGAAGAAGGTATCGGGATCAACTTCAATCAGAAATTCACGCTCTTCGAAGGTTGTTTTGAACACGGGCGCATTTTCCTGCGGACTCCACCAGACCCACATTTTCCCGTGTGCTTTCAAATTGGGCTGACCCCATGACACGGCGTCCTCGACATTTGGCAGGCAAAGCGACAGCGCGAATTCACGCAGGGCGTGCCATGTGAGCACTTCAACTTCCTGCATCGCCAATTTCCCCCGCCGTCGCACTCCAAACATTTAGATCACTACTCAATGACGCCAACACTTCGCGCAAAGCCCAAATCCGAAACGGTAGACCGCTGACATAAGGCGTCAATGTGAATGACAGCACTTGCCCACCAAAACGGGGCGCTTCGTCTATGATTAGATCACGCGCAGCCAAAATTTGATCGCGCCACTCGGCCTCGCCTTGGCGCTGATCGATCAAGATTTTGCGGTCGTCCATTTCGTTGCTGACGGGCACACACGTCAGCGGGCCGTGCAAAGTGCGCATCGGCCAGGGCACACTATCGCTTTCCCAATCAAGGCAAATATCGAAGCCTGCCGCTTTAATCAGATCGGGCGTATTCTGGCTTTGTTGACGTGCGGGTGACATCCATGTGCGCGGACTAAGGCCCGCCGCAGTGAAAGCGGCGCGTGTGTCGGCCACATATTTGGCCTCAACAGCGGGATCAATGCCACCCCAATGGATGCTGTCAGTATCGAGGCCATGAGCCGCTATTTCGTGGCCGTCGGCAATGATTGCATCAATCAAAGGCCGCTTCTTGGCGAGCAATGCGGCGTTGACCGGAAAAGTCGCCTTGAGACCGGCCTGCTTGAGCGCTTTCAGTAACCGAAACACACCGACCCGATTGCCATAATCACGACTGGTATAGTGGCGCAAGTCTGGATAGGGCGTCACCATCGCACCGGGATGCTTGAACGGGGTGCCCGACGGGGTGAGCATAAAGAACTCAAGCGGCACGACAATCAAAGCCGCCACTGCCTTGCCTTCCGGCCACCTAATCTTGGGCCGGTCCACCGACATGGCCCAGTCATAACGATCCATATCCTGGCCATAGTGACGGTTTGGGTATTCGAGATAGTCTGGAGGGAGGTTAGCGGTCATTTTATCCCGCTCTCCTCAAAACCAGTTCCACCAAGCGCCAATCCGCGCCCGGCAATGTCGGCGATTGTGTTGTCCCAGCAATGCTCGCGGTAATGGCCCGCAATCTCAACGGCGGTCGTGAACCACACGTCATCGGTATGGCTGCAAATATGGTTCAACGCGCGCTCAAACGCTTTGATGCGATGGGACTGACTGACCAGATATGCGTGCAACGGGATGCACATCACAGTGCCACTATCATCGCCCTCTTCAAGTAATTGGTCGAAATGGCGGATCAACACGTCAGCATAGCGATCGGGGCTCATAGCTAGCGCGCCATAAGTAATAACGTCATTGACCTCTAGCGAATAAGGCATGCTCATGAGCTTGCCAGATCTGGTTTTGACGGGCTGGGGCTGATCATCTTGAAACAAATCGCACGTGTACCAGAAGTCATACTCAGCGATCAGGTCAAGTGTGCGGGTGGTGTGGGTTAAGGCAGGTGCCAGATAGCC
>JAYSRI010000452.1:0-2776 GCA_043721175.1 Alphaproteobacteria bacterium | reverse complement strand
TCAAAAGCCAGCCAATCGAGCCACCGCAGCTGCCGAACAAAAATCAGCGTTTCAACAACCCTCAACCCGCGCCGTGGCGAGTGCACCGCGCAAGGCCGCTGATTCGCTGGCAGATGCAGGGCGGCTCGCGGCGGCTTGCACGAGCATTGAAGCACTACAAAAAGCCACAGCTGGTTTCGATGGCTGCAGCCTTAAAACCCACGCACGCAACTTGGTTTTTGCCGACGGTACAATAGGTGCGCCCATCATGATTATTGGCGAGGCTCCGGATCGGTTTGACGACGAAACGGGTGTGTCATTTTCGGGTCCTAGCGGTCTGCTGCTGGATAAAATGCTCGCCAGCATTGGTCTTTCACGGACAACAAATTGCTATCTGACCAATATACTGCCGTGGCGACCGCCTGGCGATAGAAAGCCGACGAGCGAAGAGATCGCGATCTGTAAGCCGTTCTTGGACCGTCACATTGAGCTAGTTGCACCCAAAGCGATCCTGATGATCGGTGGTTTGTCTGCACAAACTGTTTTAGGCGTCAGCGACAGTGTTATGAAATTGCGGACACGGGGGTTAACTTACGGAAATCATGACGAGATTTATGCGCAATGCTTGCTCAGCCCTGCTTATTTACTCAACAGGCCCGTAGAAAAAGCGCTTGTTTGGAAGGATTTATTAAGGTTTGAAGCGGAAATCTCAGCACGCGGCGTTGCCATCACTGGGTGATTTGCGCCACACAGACATTGCTAATGACGACAGCGGGCACCCGGTCCGCTACCTCTACCCCCAGCTTTGTGGCTCGATATCCGTCAAGTTACACAGCCAAAAGGAAACAGGAGCCTCCGGCTTGACGCGTCCCCTTCGATTTTTACTGACGGCTACTGCCTTTGGTTTTGCTGTTACAACTTCACTTTCTGCGCCATTGTCTGCGCAGGGTCTTTCGGCCACTGCGATCCCGCAAACCAATGCAAACTTGCTGTCGCCAAGTGACGAGGCCGCTTATCGTGCTGCTTTTGCCGCTGCCCGTTCAGGGCAAACCCAATCGCTTGATACAAGTTTAGCAGCCATAAGCGACGGTACTTTGCGGCCCCACGTCGAACGCGAACGCCTTATTTCTAGCCAAGTTGCCCCCGATCTGCCAGCAATGGTGGCGTGGTTGTCGCGTTGGGGAGATGTAGCAGGTGCCAGCGATGTGTATGCAAGAGCGCAAACCACCCAGGATGAAGAGGCAACGGCAGAGCGTTTGATGGGTGTTGTCGCGACCCCGCTGCGTTTGCGCCGCCCAGACCCTGTGCCCGTGCGCCGTACCATCGGCATGATGCGCGAGCCGTCATTCAATCCTGTGCCAATAGGCTTTGGCGCAACTCGAGCGGACCGGGCACGCATCGACACCTTGGCCGCTCGCTTTTATGCCGGTGAAGATGATGTCGCATTTGCACTCGCGAGCCAAGAAATTGAGGGCCCCCAATCTGGTCAAGCTGGATGGATCGGTGGTTTGGCAGCGTTTCGGTTGGGTGATTTTTCTGCCGCACAACGCTATTTTGTCACGGCTGCGAATTGGAGCGCTGGAGACGACTGGACCCGCTCAGCTGGCGCTTTTTGGGCGGCGCGGGCGGCAGAAAAGTTAGGCAATGCCGCAGGTGCGCGCACTTACCTTGAGCAAGCAGCCTCAAACCCTCTCACATTTTACGGCCAACTCAGCCTTGCTAAACTGGGCCGATGGGACACGATGCGTGTGCCGAGCGTTCAAGACGAGCAAGAGCGCGCCACCCGTTTGGCACGCGGTGATCCTGGCGTGCGCCGTGCTATTGCGCTGACCCAAATTGGTCGAAAGTCGGATGCTGAAGCTGAACTATCAGCGGCTTGGGGGCGAGGCCGCGCTGACGACGATTTGGGGTATCTGGCCATCGCGCGGGCGTTAAATTTAGACGATGTGGTCAGTCGGATTTCTCAGACCAGCAATGCCGCAGCGATGGCTGCGCTTTATCCGGCACCCGCCAATATTCGCCCAAGCGGGGGCGCCTTTATCCTTGATCGCGCCGTTGTCTTGGCTGTTATTCGCCAAGAGTCAAAGTTTCAAAGTACGGCGGTTTCCTACGCCGGTGCGCGCGGTTTGATGCAGCTCATGCCCCGCACTGCCGCTTGGATGACAGGCCGCCGTGATCTGGCGAGCAACCCGCGTTTGTTACAGGATAACACCCTCAACGTCACCTTGGGTGAGGCTTATCTTGAAAAAATGATGGCCGAGGGGCCGATCTCAAATTGCCTAATCCGCACATTTATGGCCTATAATGCTGGTCCCGGAAGCGTTGGCCGCTGGGCTACGACGGTAAAAGGTGGCGAGGATGCGCTTATGTTCATGGAAGGCGCGCCAAGCGGCCAAGCCCGCGTTTATGCCGAGCGGGTCATGAGCAATTTATGGATTTATCATCGCCGCTTTGGCCAGCGCGCTCCTAGTCTTGAAAAACTAGCCCGCGGCTTTACACCCACTTACGAACCCCAAGACGATCCAAGGCGTGCCATTGCCAGCAACGGCGTATCGGCAATCGCATTGCGCTGAGCCCAGTTGAGTTGAAACTATGAAGATCAAGTCGTTAACAATTTCTCATTTCCCCGCCACCCGCAGCACGCGTGTGTTGTGGGCAGCCCATGAAGTTGCTGACTGCCCGGTCCATGTGGAAAAAATAGAACTTTATCAGGGCCAGCAATACACGCCCGAATATCTGCTTAAAAACCCGAACCACTCGGTGCCAACCCTCGACATTTCTTGGGAGGATGGCAGCG
>JAYSRI010000451.1:0-2776 GCA_043721175.1 Alphaproteobacteria bacterium | reverse complement strand
ATCATGGATGTCTTGCCGTGCATAATCGTTTGGGCGCGGACAACTTCACCGCCAAATGCTTGGCCAATCGCTTGGTGGCCAAGGCACACGCCAAGAATGGGTATGTTATCAGGGGCTTGCTTGATCAGTTCTAGGCAGATGCCCGCTTCATTGGGTGTACAGGGGCCGGGCGACAATATGATCGCGTCGCCATATTGGCTCAATGCCTCGTCGACGCTCCACGCATCATTGCGCACGACATGGGTTTGCGCGCCTAATTCCTCGACGTAGTGCACGAGGTTGTAAGTGAAGCTGTCGTAATTATCGACGAGAAGCACTTTCATGACTGATCCCCATATCGACCCGCATCTTCGGCGGCGCGAAATAGTGCCTTCGCCTTATTGACGCATTCTACATGCTCGCTGAGCGGGATCGAGTCCATGACAACACCGGCGCCGGCTTGCGCATGCAGTATGCCGTCTTTGAGCACGCCGGTACGCAACGCAATGCACAAGTCCATGTCGCCCCCAGCGGAGAAATAACCGACGCCGCCGCCATAAACGCCGCGCGCATGGGGTTCTAGTTCGCTGATAATTTCCATCGCCCGCACTTTGGGAGCGCCTGAAACTGTGCCGGCTGGAAAGCCTGCGAGCAACGCATCAAGGGCATCAAGGCCATGCTTGAGGCTACCTTCAACGTTTGAAACTATGTGCATCACATGGCTGTAGCGCTCAACCTTAAAGCTCTCGGTGACGCGCACGCCGCCCTTGCCGCGCGATGGTGGTCCTTGATTGTCGCCAGCCTTGGATCGACTGACACGCCCAACATCATTTCGGCCAAGATCTAACAGCATCAAATGCTCGGCCCGCTCTTTGGGGTCATTGAGCAATTCTCCAGCCATTGCTTCGTCCAGCGCGGCATTGGCACCGCGTGGCCTAGTGCCTGCAATAGGGCGCATCGTAACCGTTCCATCGCGCAACCGCACCAGAATTTCAGGACTCGATCCCACAATGTCAAACCCGTCCATGCGCAACAAGAACAGGAATGGTGACGGGTTAGTGCGGCGCAGAGCGCGGTAAAGCGACACGGCACTGCCCGTAAATGGAGCGCAAAAACGCTGGCTTGGCACAACCTGAAAAATGTCGCCCGCTTCAATATATTTCTTCGCCGTCGACACCGCTGCCATATAATCTTCAGGTGTCATATTGGCGGTTGGCGTACCCAGCGGGCTGGGCATGGCACCAGCATTTGGCACACGCAACGGGGACGGTTGATCCAACTTGGTCCATGCCGACTGCAGGCGGTTTCGGGCATTTTGATAAGCTGACTTTGCATCAACACCTGCTTGCGGGCGGGCAGGTGTGACTAGCAGCAGCTCTTGTTTTACGCCGTCGAAAACGATTACCAAACGTGGGCGCACCAGAATACTTTCAGGCACGCCAATCGGGTCAGGTTCATTTTGCGGTAGGCGCTCAACATGGCGCACAGTTTCATAGGCTAGATAACCATAAATGCCCGCAGCCGGGGGGGGCAAGTCAGCGGGAAAATCAAGCGCGCTATCGCTCAATAGTTTGCGCAAAGCCACCAGCGGGGGCAAGTTGTATGGCGTGTAGGATCCTACATTTCCAGCTTCATCAATCGGCGCGAAGGCCGCACCATCGTCGTTGACACGGTGGATAAGATCAGGATCACACGCAACGATGGAATAGCGCCCGCGTGTTTCCCCGCCTTCAACACTTTCAAACAGACAAGCACCCAGTTTGTCGGCACCCAGTTTTGCTAGCGCTGAAACGGGTGTCTCCAGATCGTCAATCCGTTTGGTACGCACAACGACACCGCGACCTGCATTATAGGTCGCGGCGAAGGTTTCAAAGTCTGGTTCAATTGCAAGCACCTGAAATCAGGGGGCTTTGGGTGGTGCTGGCGGTCCGGGCGGTGCTGTTTTAACTGCACTTCCCGTTGTCTCCGCTGTGTCACCCAACGCCCGACCAACCATTGCCGGGTACAATTGGGTTTTCGCGCGGTCCCGCGCCACACGTTCGAGCGACGCAATCAAGTCGCGCTGCACACTGGCCCTTACAGCCGTTTCAGCTTGCGTCAGCCGCTCTGGCACTGTCGCATCATCATCACGCAAAACGTCTTCGATGCGGACAACGGCATATTCGACCCCGTTGGCAGTCTGAGCGGCCACAACCTCGCCTTTTTTGCCACCAAACACTGCTGTCGACAGGCTTGCCCCGCCTTGATTACGCTGCAAAGGAGCGGCTTGGCGCAGCACTGGCAGGTTGAACTTAGTCGCGGCGGCTTCAAGACTCGTGCGCTTGGCCTCAGCTAGAATTTCATCCGCTTTGGCTTTGAGGCGCACACCTATGTCGCGGCGCAACCATTCTGCGACCAGTTCATTGCGTATTTCAGCCATGGGTGGCGGAGACGCGACGACAACATTATCAATCCGTACTGCCATGTAGCGGTCGCCAGGAAGGCTCGCTAGATCGGTGACATCGCCTTTTGTTGCGTTAAACACATCGCGCAAAATCCCTTGCGCATCGGCCAGTTCAGGAACGGGTTGCCCGCTTGGAAAGCCACGACCGTCAGCAATAACGCCAGGAACTTTAACGATTTTGAACCCGGCCTTAGTCGCGGCGGCTTCAAGTGTGCCGCCTTCGGTGATGGTACTATCAAACGCTTCGGTGGCCGATGTCATGGCTTCGCCCGCTGCCGCTGTGCGCATTTGATCGCGAATTTCAGTAGCTGAATCTTCAAAGATCGCCACTTTAGCTGCCGTTATTGCTGTCAC
>JAYSRI010000450.1:0-7111 GCA_043721175.1 Alphaproteobacteria bacterium | reverse complement strand
ATGGACTTCGCCGCCTGTTAGGGCAAAGCCGATCAAGTTTCCACATTTGTCTGATTTTGCCATTCTTAACTCTAAAAGGATTTCAGCGCTGAAACCACCTTTAGATCGACCAAGGGCCTGGCCTTGCTGCCTCCTTTAGCACCAATGCCGAGACGTGGGCGCGAACGATGGCGGAATCAAACATCTAAACCAGATGGGCCGAACTACTCATCGACGCCATCGCATTAAACATGGCCTCGAATATGCCCAATCCGCGCAGCCGATTGAACCGCTTCCAACTACTGTTCCCGTGACCATAGCGCTCGGGCAAGGCCCGCCAACGCACATTCTCAACCGTGAAGAAATGAATCACATATGAGTCACTGTGTGAATCCTCTAAATGATACTTGCTGCAATTCGTCTACACGGCCTAGTCCTGAGAAATAGAGCAGGCTTTTTGCGAAAATCTGTGTCAGATTTTACGCAAGATGCTCTAGGAGCCCGTCTTTGGCATCATCAAATCAGTTCTTAGTTTACGAAACGTCTCTCTGCGCGGCATCGAAAAGGTCAAAACAGAGTGGACACTAATGGCGCTAGCATATAATTGCTGGCGCATCGCCAAAATGGGGGCCGTCGCCAAATAACAAAAGCCCTCCTAAAATTCTCAAATCTTCAGTCTCGACAAGTTTTACGACAGGCTGCTAGTGGAAAATGTCATGCGTCAATTTTTATTCATCACACTTGCTCTCACTTTGACTGCATGCAGCGCTATTCCCGCAGCGCCTGCCAAGGTGATTGAAGCCAGACCTGCGGGTGCATGGACACATGGCGCTATGATTGCTGCTGCGAACCCTCTGGCGGTGGAGGCCGGTCTAGACGTGTTGCGGGCAGGTGGATCAGCCATTGATGCGGCTATAGCCGTTCAATCGACTTTGGGGCTGGTTGAGCCTCAATCGAGCGGTATCGGTGGTGGCGCATTCATGCTGCATTATGACGCCAAAACGGGTGACGTCATGGCTTATGATGGACGTGAAGTAGCGCCCGCTGGTGCGACCGAGCGTCTATTCCTTGATGACGCGGGACAACCTTTGCCGTTTTGGACGGCGGTAAAGTCTGGGCGGTCGCAAGGTGTGCCCGGCGCTGTGGCGATGTTGCACACTGCTTGGCAGGATCACGGGAAATTGCCGTGGTCGCGGTCTTGGCAGCCTGCGATAAAACTGGCCAACGATGGTTTCCCAATATCCAATCGACTTAACAACGTGGCAGGAGCATTAAAGCGTTTCACGGAGCCTGGCCTCGATGCACGCGCCTATTTGTTTGGAGCCGACGGCGATCCATTGCCAATTGGTCACATCCTGAAAAATCCCGCTTATGCACAAACCTTGACCGTCATTGCCAACCAAGGCCCCAAAGGGTTTTACGAAGGGCCAATAGCGGCGGCTATGGTCGCGCGCTCAGCACAGGCGCCTTTGCCCGGCACTTTATCAATGGCAGACCTGAAGAACTTCAAGCCTAACAAACTTGAGCCTATTTGTCGTCCATACCGCGATCACAACGTATGCGGCATGGGTCCGCCATCGTCTGGCGGTATTGGCGTAATGGCAACATTAGGCATCTTGTCTAATTTTGACATGAAGGCCAGCGGATCAACTTCCGCTTTGGGCTGGCACCGCTTGATTGAAGCTCAGCGCCTCGCCTATGTGGACCGTGATACCTTTGTGGCAGACGAGCGCTATGTCGCCGTGCCGATCAACGGCTTGCTGGACGCCACCTACCTCAGATCGCGCGCCGCTTTAATATCCGACACGGCTACGATGGCGAAAGCCGAAGCTGGCGATCCGCCAGGCTCAACACGGCGCGGGCGCGACGCAACAGGCAATGTGTTTGGCACCACACATTTTGTAATTGTGGACAATGAAGGCAATGTCGTCTCCATGACCACGACGGTGGAAAGCCTATTTGGTTCCCAACGCATGGTCGGCGGCTTTTTCCTGAACAACCAATTGACGGACTTTTCCTTCGCGATTGTTGACGCGCAGGGTCAACCTATTGCCAATGCACCAGCAGCTGGCAAAAAACCGCGCTCGTCCATGGCCCCCACCATCGTGTTCGATAAAGACGGACATTTTGAATTGGCCGTTGGATCACCGGGCGGTAATGCGATCATTGCTTATGTCGTGAAAGCAATTGTTGGTATGCTAGATTGGGATTTGTCGCCCATTGAGGCGTTTGGCTTACCCAATGTTATTGCCCGCTCAGTTCCCGTCGCGCTAGAACGCGGGCGCGCGACGCCCCAATTGGTCACAGACCTTGAAGCCTTAGGTCAAAAATTTCGTGATGGTGGTGGTGCTGAAAATTCGGGGCTACATGGCATCCGCATGACGTCAACGGGGCTGGTAGGTGGTGCCGATCCACGACGTGAAGGCGTGGCGCGAAGGCCTTAAGCTGGCTCGCCGTTCAATTATTAGCCGAAAGCCAATCCGCGCAGGCATGAAAAACCAAAGCGTGGCGATGTGCCAAGGCGTCGATGTCGTTGCTATAACCGCCGCCTAAAACTGTAGCTAACGCAATGTCTCGACCACGAACCTGTGAGATCACATAGCGTTCGCGCGTCATCAACCCATCATCGCTCAGCGCCAGTTTCCCAAGCCGATCATCAGTATGTGGATCTACGCCGGCAATGTAAAAAACAAGGTCAGGTCGGAAGTCATCAATTAGGCACGGCAAATGAGCGTGGAGCAATGACAAGTAGGCTTGATCGCCTGTGTCTTTTGGAACAGCAAGGTCAAAATCAGATGGCGGTTTCACTAACGGCCAATTGTCGTCGCAATGCATGGAGAACGTGAAGACACGTGGCTCATCGACAAAAATTGATGCGTTGCCATCGCCATGATGAACATCCAAATCGACAATCATGATCCTTAAGTCTGCTTTCTCAGCCAATAACACCCGAGCGGCGACACCCACATCGTTGAACACACAAAACCCGGCCCCGTGACCAGCAAATGCGTGATGGCTACCCCCAGCACTATTGCACGCTATGCCAGCTTCTAGGGCGAGACGGGCGGCCAGAAGCGTTCCCCCCGTCGCCAACAGCGCGCGCCGCACAACCGACGACGACATCGCAAAACCAATGCGTCGAACCTCCTGAGGCGTTAGAGTGCCGTTCAAAACGCCATCGACATAGTCATGATGATGCGCCAGCAATAGCTGTTCTTTTTGTATAGGCTGGGGCGTTTGAAAACCAAACGGCACTAAACCGTCAGACACAAGGACTTTCCCAAGCATTGCAAATTTCTGCATCGGAAAACGGTGGTCGGCAGGCGTGTCGGCTGTATAATCGGGGTGGTGCACAATGGGCAGCAAACGCATGATGCCTAACCTTTTCGCAAGCCGATCTTTATCCTGTTAACTAAAGCAGGGCCTTGATATATCAAGGCGGTATAAAGCTGGACCGCACTAGCGCCGGCGTCAAATTTCGCCTGGGCGTCCGCCGCACTGGCGATGCCGCCAACCCCTATGAGCGGCATGGCATCGCCCAGAGCGCCTTTGAACTCAGACAACAAGCGAGTGGATTTCGTAAACACAGGACGCCCCGACAAACCACCTGCCTGCGTTTTGTGGACACCAACCAATGTGTCTGGACGGTCTACCGTGGTGTTCGACACAATGAGAGCTTGAATTTTTTGCGCGATAACAGCTTCGGCGATGGCCCGCACTTCATCCTCAGCCAAATCAGGGGCAACCTTTAGAAAGACAGGGCGATAGCCGTAGATTTTTGCTTGCACCTGCGCCATTTCCATGGTCCGGCCTAGTAGGGTCTCAAGCTCGGCTTTAGTTTGAAGTCCACGCAGGCCAGGCGTATTTGGCGATGAAACATTCAGTGTCACATAAGAGCAATGCTGCCAGACACGAGCCAACCCTTCGACATAATCACCGATCCGATCAGCGCTATCCTTATTGGCTCCGACGTTTGCACCCACAATACCGCCCAAGTTTGCATGCTGCGCCTTGCGTGCGGCCAACCGATCAACAAACGCAGCGAGCCCATTATTGTTAAACCCCATGCGGTTAATCACGGCCTGATCTTTGGGCAAGCGAAACAGACGCGGCCTCGGATTGCCTGCTTGAGGCTTTGGGGTAACAGTCCCGCATTCGACAAAGCCAAAACCTGCACGCAACATGGCGTCCGGTACATGGGCATTTTTGTCAAAACCAGCCGCCAAGCCAATCCGATTGGGCAAATTCAAGCCTGCAAGCATGATGCCGTCTTCAGGGCGATCCAACTGACCACGCGGCCCAAAACCAAGAGCTAAGCCTTGCAATGTTGCTTCGTGCGCGGCTTCTGGCGGTAATTGGCGAAGTGCTATTGTGCCGAATTTATGCAGCAGGCTCATACTATTTCAGGCCCAAATACGTGTAAACCGTCGCAGCTCAAGGGCATCTCAGTGACAGACACCACAACGCTCATGATGAGTGGCCCATACAAATGGGGAAAAAGCGCACCGTCGCGCGATGGCTCATATTGCAGCGAATCTCCGAGCGACGCAGTAGCAACACCGATCAAGACCAAGCCAGTGCGACCTGCAAACCATTTGCCCGCCGTTTCACGAACTTGTTCAGCCGTCGACAGATGGATGAAGCCATCTTTCAGATCAAGCGGCGAACCCAAATAAGTGCCCGCAATTGTTGCGTTGGCCCACGTATCCGCGTTTTCGATTTTGTATATGACTGTGTGCATCGGTCTGTGTAGCGCGTTTAAACGCCAAGTCGAGGGGTTTTCCTCCAAGCGCTACAGCCAATTTAACGCCATAGTTGCCGCGAACTCAGGGCCTTTGGTATCGATGGCAGCGATCAGCGCGGTCGCGCGCAATTTTACCTCGGCCTGAAAAGCATCCTGTTGTGGCGTGTTCTTGGCCAGCATCAACAAATTTCGTGCTTCGGCCGCATTTGCTGTTGGGTTTAGTGCCAATAATGACGCCGCAAAATAAAAAGGGGTAGCGGCTTCTGCGCTATCCATCCGCATTGCACGGCCAAACGCGTTCCGGCCCAGTTGCAAATCAACACCCAATAACGCCTTTGCCGCCGCACCACCAATGCGAAACCCCTCCAAATGCCAGCCTCCCAGCAAAGCAAATGTCCAGGCTTGGTTTGGGTCATCATGTGACACACTGTCGAGCAATCGCTTCACACGCTGTGGCAGTCCCGCAGCAAATGCACGTGCTGGAGAGGCTGCGCGTGCCTGCAAACCAAGAGCGGTTGCAAGTTGTAATCGGCCTTCGATATGGTTCGGCGTCATGATAAGGGCGGCCTCTGCATATTGGCGAGCCTGAGCGACAGACGCATTTCTGTTTCGACTTGATGGCGACAATAATGCGCTGGCCAAAAGACTGCGCGCTGCAAACGCCAAATTATCCGGGTCTCGAATTCTACTGGCCTGATCGGCTGCGTGGCGCCAATTTCCAAGACTAAAGTCATTTAAGGCACCAGTATTGATCACATTTGCCTGAACGACACGTGCCGATGTGGCATTAAGCCCAAGGCTAAATATCGCCAGCTGCGTCAAATGTTTGCGACGTGTCGTCATGTTATCGTGGCGTTTGGTCTGAATTTTCTAGTCATCTTCGACCTTCCTCAAGAATTGCTTCATTACCACGTTATGCGCGGGCACTCCATGACTCTAATTTAGAACGAGCAAAGAAAAAGCGACACCCCATCAGGATTGCCGCTTCTTTGTGGTTTTCGTTTTTCAAGTCGTTACTTCACCCAGCGCGCCAAAAGTTTGGCGGCTGTTTCGCGGCCACCCCAGCCAAATGCAATGGCGACCGCCACAGCTGCTGCACCCAAAATTAAGGTGAAGGCAGTTTGGATAATGGAGTCTGCTATCCCCATGAAGTTGAGACCCATCGCAGTCGACAAAGCGATTGTTGCCCAGCGTGCAATATTGGCCGCAAAACCCGAAGTTGGTCCACCTGCGCGCGCTAAAGCGCTTGCAATAATGTTTGCCAAAGCCGCACCAGCCGCAATGATAATCCCGCCAAACAATATCCTGCCGCCAAGCGTGAGTATCTGGTTCAAGATCAGTGAGGCCGCATCAAACTGAAGCAATTTAGCCGCTTCGATAGCCGCAAACACCATCACAGCAGTGGTCGCAATCCAAGCGGCAGCTTTAGTAGCAGGGTAGTCGCCCTCCCCAGAATCGGCAAACAAACCCAATTGCTTGATCGAAGCGTCAAAGCCAAACGACGGCAGTGTTTGTTCGATCAAACCAGCGATCCAGCGCGATACAAAGAATGAAAAACCCAACACTATGCTAGCGGCAATCAAGCGCGGTAAGGTTGCCAAAAGTTGATTAAGAACAGCGACCGCAGGATCGGAAATCGAACTGATCTTGAGTGCTTGCAGACTGGCAATCGCTACCGGCACAATGATCAGAACAAAAACAATTTGACCGACCCCTTTGGCGAGACCTTGGCTCGTCAGTCCAGGCATGCCAATTTTGCTGGTCAAATCGCCAATCTGAAATGCCCCAACAGTCGATGTGATGACCCGGCGCGTGACCATGGCAACAACCCAGCCGATGAAAAAGATCATTCCAGCCCCAACGACATTGGGCATGAACGCAAAAAATCCAGCAACCAAACGGTTGAGAGGTGCCACAACTTGACCAAGACCCAAAGTTGTCAAAGTCGCAATCAGACCAACCAGCCAGACCAGCCAATAGCCGATCTCACCAATCCGAGCGCCCATGGTCTCATTTTTGGAAGCACCCGCATTGGCCGTTTTCGCAAACGGCAAACGATCAAGCACAGCCGCCATGCCCCACTTAACAGCTTTGGCGATGAAATGGGCAATCAACAGAATAATCAGGGCCGATACTATCTTTGGACCCCACTCAAACGCCATTCCTTGCAATTTTTGCAACGAATCCCCAGCCATGCTCATATTCATTTTAGTCCTCGCTCAATCTAACCATGAAGGCCGCTAGGCCACCCAGCGTGCAGAAAGCACGCGAAACCCAGCGTTGTAAAGATTTGGTTAACCTTTACTGACAAGTAAAAGTGCATTTGTCTTTGAATGACAATTTTTGGGCGTTTCAAACCAATTTGAGCAACACTAAATAGAGACCTCA
>JAYSRI010000449.1:0-2786 GCA_043721175.1 Alphaproteobacteria bacterium | reverse complement strand
CATCAACTGCCCCACCCCTGGGTATACAAATACCACTTCAATGACCACGACACCCACAATCAGGTAAGCCAGATTCAAGGACGCCGACTTTGGTTTAGTGGCTGACTATAAAACCGCGGTGCCAGAATTGATGGCGGCACTTGAGGCTGCTGGGGTTTAGGCTTTCTACTTATGACAATAAAAAGCCCGGGGCACATGCCTCGGGCTTTTTTTATTGGGACCGCGCAGCGCCGCTGCGCATCGGTATTGGTAAAGCAAAGCGGAGCCGGGCTCCGGGGTCCTTACTTACCCTTACGGACCTTGCGCGCGGCATAGCGTTCATCACGCGCCAACTTGTCCATAATTTCTTTTTGCATGCGAGCTTTTTCGGCCTCTTTGGCAGCTTCAATTTCGGCGAGCTTTCTTGCGACCTTATCAGCCTCTTTTTGGGCTTGCTCAGCTTTCTTAGCTTGACGCTTTACGTCTTGGGCGGCTTCGCGCGCGGCCTCGGCGATCTTGCGTTGCTCAATAATCGCAGGATCAACAGCGGGTCTGTTCTTCAGTTTTTCAAGCGCTTTGAGTTTGGCTTCTTTTGCCAATGCGGCGCGTTCTTGGAAGTTGGGGGCCTGAAAGGACGCCATATTTGGAAAATCTCTTGTGTTATGAAGGCGCGCGTTTTTACCGTGATCACGGCAGCATGGCAACCAATCGTGTGCGAAGTGAACCAGATACCAGAAACCAGCTAGAATTAAAGCGATAATGGCATGTCGTTCTATCAAACTGCGCGATTGATTGCACGGCGTCGCCAAGCAGTTTATTGCCAAGGCCAACAAGACACCGCTCGGAGCTTTCTTTGTCAACTGACACCATCCTTGAAATATCTATCGTTATGCCTTGCCTCGACGAGGCGGAGACATTGGCTATCTGCATCGAGAAGGCGCAGCGCTTTTTAGCTGACAACAAAATCGCGGGCGAAGTTTTGATCGCCGACAATGGCTCAACAGATGGCAGTCAAGGGATTGCAACGGGTTTGGGCGCGCGTGTCGTCCCCGTTAGCACACGCGGTTATGGTGCTGCCCTAATCGGCGGCATCGCGGCGGCCAAGGGCAAGTTTATCGCGATGGGCGACGCTGACGATAGCTATGACTTTTTGTCGCTCATGCCTTTTTTGGTGAAACTGCGAGCAGGTGCAGATCTTGTGATGGGCAATCGCTTTACGGGAGGCATTGGCCCCGGTGCGATGCCGCCGCTGCACCGCTATCTAGGCAATCCAGTGCTGAGTTTCCTTGGGCGATTGTTTTATAACATTAAGATTGGTGACTTTCATTGTGGCTTGCGTGCGTTCTCGCGTCAGGCGATCCTGAGCCTAAACCTCAACACACCAGGGATGGAGTTTGCGTCCGAAATGGTGGTTAAAGCCTCGTTGCAAGGACTACGGATTGAGGACGTTCCCACCAAATTGGTCAAGGACGGCCGCTCGCGCCCGCCGCATTTGCGCTCATGGCGAGACGGCTGGCGGCATTTGAAGTTTCTGCTGACCTTCGCGCCCAACTGGCTTTTCATGGTGCCCGGTCTTGTGCTGATGGTCGCAGGACTGGCTGGGCTGGCGTTGCTGTTACCAGGCGATGCGCGGCTAGGGCAAATCACACTTGGCGTTCACTCGCTTCTATATTCCGCCGCTTTTGTCCTGATGGGCGGACAGATTGTCAGCTTTGCCTATTTGGCAAGTTTGTTTGGAATCCGCGAAGGCTTTTGGCCCCAGAGTGGGCGGATGAAAGCGGTCAGTGGCTGGTTCACGGTTGAAGCTGGCAGCCTTTTAGGCCTCGCCCTGTTGATTTGTGGCGGGGTGACGGCTTTTCTGGCCGTGAGCGAATGGGCGGGTGCTAATTATGGCGCGATGAAAGTCGAGAGCTTAATGCGCCTCGCTATTCCATCATTCTTGATGGCTAGTCTTGGCTTGCAATGCGTCTTTACCAGTTTCTTTGCAGGCCTTTTGGGCCAACCCCGGCACACTAAGTGACCCGCTTGCTGGACAGTCTCAGCACAGGCTTTCGGCCATATTTAGTGATCGGCGCACTGTTGTTGGCGTGCGCGCTGCCAGGCTTTTTTGGCCTGCATCCGCTTGATCGCGACGAAAGCCGCTTTGCCCAAGCGACAACCCAAATGTTTGAAAGTGGCGACTTCATTCGCATCAGCTTTCAAGACGAACCGCGCAACAAAAAACCTATTGGCATTCATTGGCTTCAAGCTGCTAGCGTTGCAGCCCTTGGCGGGCCAGAGACGCGCGTTATCCAAGCATTTCGGCTTCCCTCATTGTTAGGTGCGTTGCTTTGTGCATTTTGTGTCTTCAAGATTGGCGCACTTCTCTACACGCGCCGCGAAGGCCTGATTGCAGGTGCGGCGATTGCTTGTGGGCTATTGCTATCGACCGAAGCCGGTATTGCCAAGACCGATGCTGCTTTGGCAGGCTTTACCGCTCTGGCCTATTTGGGTCTCGCCGGTGCACGTACCGTGACAGGCCAAAAATTTGCACCTTGGCTATTCTGGATCGGAATTGGCATGGCGGCCTTGATTAAAGGGCCAGTTGGACCGTTAATTGTGATTTTATCGATTGTGATGCTGTTGATATGGGAACGCGATACCAAATGGCTGGGGAACTTGCGTCATTGGCCCAGCATCGCTTTAGCAGTCGTGATTGTCGTGCCTTGGTATGTCGCCATTTGGCAGGCAACTGGGGGGCAATTTTTCACGGACGCGATAGGTCAGGACTTGGCACCCAAATTAGCAGGCAAGTCAGAAAATCCGAG
>JAYSRI010000448.1:0-2787 GCA_043721175.1 Alphaproteobacteria bacterium | reverse complement strand
TAAGGCCGTGACGCTCAATCAGCGCATCGATCACGCGCATGACTTGGGCAATCACTTCGGGGCCAATACCGTCGCCGGGCAGTAGGAGTAGTTTTTGGATCATGCCCCGCCATTAGCTGGGAATGTTGGGTTCGTCACGTCTGAAACTGCATGTTGGGCGCGCGCAGCCCCCGCCCTGCACGCTTCACTTACGTGACCCGCCAAGTGCCATCAGGTTGAACGCAGGCTTGTACATTCTGCGATTGCGCTGCACCGCCGTCTGGTGGCGTGATGGTTTGGGTGACCGTGCGACAAACGCTGGTTCCCCGCACACTGGCACGGCGTGCACCTACTGGTGCCGCTTCGCCAACATTGGCGACAGTGCCTGTGGCACGTAAAGCTGTCATGGGCACATAACCAATCACGACCCCACCTTGTTCCAGTGCCGCCCACGACGTTTGGCCGGTCGTGCGACCAAGTACATCCACGCCATCATCTGATCCAAGGCCGCCAATCGTGCGTGATGTGCTCAGAGGGCCAGCCTTAATCACAACATCGCGCACAGCCGTATAGCGCCCACCCATCAATATAAGACCTGCTGGCGCAATCACACTGGGTGCTAGTCCCACTTGCACCGCCTCGTTGGTGCGTTGCGATTCAACAGTTGTCGCCGCGGCATAGCCAGTGTCATTGGTCCAAGCAGCACCAGCACCAGTTGCCAGCGCGCGATTGGAATCTGCGGCCAAGCGATCACGGTCGCGGCGTTGCAATCGGCAACCAACATATGAACCCGCCGCAGCGCCTGCGGCAGCGCCAACCACAGTCCCGACCGTGCGATTGTCATCCGCGACCCGGTTGCCAATCACGCCTCCGATGATGGCACCAATAATAGCACCTTGTTTTTGCTTTTCGCCAGAAGCATCACACGAAAAAATACCTAGCGACGCGGTTGTCGCCATGAAAACGGCTGCCATACTCATGATTGGTCCTCCACAAAAGTGTTTGTCCCTCGGGTTCAGTGTGCTCATGGTTTTGGCTATCTGGCAACCATCAATGCCAATGACAAAAAGGGGCCGACGCAACGCGCCGACCCCTTTCATCTTCCCCCCGAAAGACCCCCATTAGCGCCGCTTTTTAAGCGAAGAGTGCGTCTAAATCATCTTGGCTCATCGCCATTTCTGGTACATCAAACATCGCATCAATTGCATCTTGAGCCACTTCGGGCCCATTCAATGCGGGGCCATTCAAGATGTTTTCGCGACGGCGCCGCTCCTCGGCGGTTTCGATAATCTCTGCATCTTCAACACCCATCACAGCTGTGAAGCGCTCTAAGCGGCCTTCGATGTGGTTGAGCGTATCAACTACCTTTTTGATACGTTGCCCTGTTATATCTTGGAACGTGCAAGCCTCAAAAATCTCCATCATCTTGCCAGAGACAAAGTCCTGATAGGCCTTTGGATTTGACGTATCCGCCGCCATAACGTCTTCGGCGGCGGCCATGATGATATTGGTCGCCGAGGCCGTGTGCTTAACGACTGCATCCAGTTCCGCACCCGCACCCGGTATCTGATCGGCATGCAAGTCGTTGGGCCGCAGATTAGAAATCTCGCAGCGTGTTTGTTTGATGTAAGCCGACACATAGCGCAATTCTTCGTGCAGAGTTCGGTCGATCGACCCAAAGAATGTCTGCATCGCTTCACTGAGTTGGGATGCCAAGGACAGCACTTCTCCCAAGCGCGGGTCTTTCAGGTCGGTATTCTTAAGCGCCATAATCGCTGTACGAACTTTGGTTGCTACTTCTACAGAAGGCATAAGTAGCCCCCTTTCATATCATTTGAGGTTAGAAGTCACCAAGGACGGAGGCCATTTTGGCTTTGAGTGTCTGTGCGTTGAACGGCTTGACGATATAGTTGTTGACGCCAGCTTTTTTGGCGGCGATCACATTTTCAGTCTTGGATTCAGCCGTGACCATAATGAATGGCGTTGGCTTGAGGATTTCGTCTGCGCGAACTTCCCGAAGCAACTCATAGCCTGTCATAGGTTCCATGTTCCAGTCAGAGATGACCAGCCCGTATTTTTTGGTGCGCATTTTGCCCAACGCTTCCGCGCCGTCCGCTGCTTCATCGACATTCTCAAAGCCCAACTGCTTGAGAAGGTTGCGAATGATGCGGATCATGGTCTGGTAGTCATCGACAACCAAAACCGGCGCGTTCATATCCACTGCCATCGTCTTATTCTCCTTGGCGACTTAAGTCGCTCTCACCCCACGGTTAGTCCTTGTATAAACAAAGGGGGCTAAGGAAGCGTGAATCAAGTTTCAGAAAAGGACAGTAAATGCCAAACATTGCAGGTGGCCACTTCTTCGAAGAACTCAAAATTGGTCAAAAAGCCAACAGTAAACGGACAGTAACCGAGGCCGATATCCTAATGTTTGGCGCGGCATCGGGGGACATGAACCCGGTTCACTTTGACGCTGAATTCGCCGCAACCACACGCTTTGGCGAGCGGATCGCCCACGGCATGCTGACCGCTAGCCACGTGTCCGCACTGATCGGCATGACATTGCCGGGGCCTGGTAGCGTCTATATTTCACAAGACTTGCAGTTTAAGCGGCCCGTCAAAATAGGTTCAACTGTAATGACTGAAGTGGAAATCACGGCATTGGACAGCGCAAAAGGACTGGTGACATTAATCACAACATGCTCAATTGAAGGTAAAGCTGTACTAACTGGCACAGCGGTCGCCATGGTCTCCAAGCAGGCAGTATAATGGAAATTTACGACGATTGGAGAGCTGTTCCCGCTAGTG
>JAYSRI010000447.1:0-2787 GCA_043721175.1 Alphaproteobacteria bacterium | reverse complement strand
CAACACGGCGCGGCGAAGCGCTGGCTAATATGAGCTTCATGGTGTGCGGCCTAGCGAAAACGGTACGTGACCCGACCCTTGGTCAAATCATAGGGTGTCATCTCAACAAGGACTTTGTCGCCAGCCAAAACGCGGATGCGGTTCTTACGCAACTTGCCAGCAGTGTGGCCGATAATCTCATGTTCATTTTCAAGTTTGATGCGGAAGGTGGCATTTGGCAACAATTCAACGACTGTACCTTGAAATTCAAGCAATTCTTCTTTTGACATTGGGTCTCCTGGCTGTCTCCAGCCTAAACGTGCGGGTCTCCCCACCACTGTTGCGCGCTCTATGGCTGATTTTAGGGTAAAAGACCAGTGGGTGGGATGTGTCGCGACGTTTTAGATGGGCGAGTGGTGCGGAGGGGCAACAGGGCGTGGTTGGGAACTGTTGCTAAGGCACAAAGCGTGCCCGGAGTAACAAACTTGTATATGTATGAAATTATAATTATATCTGCTCATGCCTTATGAACGCTTTGAATGGGACGAAACCAAAAATCTGTCCAACAAGAAGAAACATGGGGTAAGTTTTGAAGATGCATCCGAAGTGTTCAATGACCCGTTTCACTTTTCCACGCTGGATCAGTTTAGCGGAATTGAAGAACGTTCGACTACATATGGAATTGTGGATGGTCTGGTACTGCTTATGGTCGCTCACACATATCGTGACGATAGTGGCGCAGAAGTAATCCGGCTTATTTCCGCACGACGAGCAACACGACGTGAAAGGCAGTGTTATGAGCGTGAAAATGATTAGCTATATACGTAGTGAGCTGCCGGTTCGGACAGACGCAGATCGCGCTCGGCTTGCCGCGCTTGCAGAGCGTTCAGATAATGAAATCGATCTCAGCGACATCCCTGAACTGACCGAAGAGGATTGGAAGAATGCCGTTCGAGGCAAATATTACCGCCCAGCTAAAGCACAAATTACGACGAGCTTAGACAAGGATGTGCTCGCTTGGCTCAAATCTGATGGTCGCGGCTATCAAACTCGTATAAATGCCATTCTCCGTCGCGAAATGCTTCAGGCGCGCGCATCTTCTTCGCGGCGTTGAGGGTTGTGCTGGTTCAAAAAAGCCTAGCAAAGGTTGCCGGCCTCGTTTCGGCGAGGCAGTTCGGTATCTAAGTCTCCCCTCACTCAGGATCAAAATATCGTTTGAGCGAAAACCCGTGCTTTGCCGCGCTATCAGCAACAAACCACGCAACCCCACTAGTCGGCAATTCCGCGCGCAATTGGTCAATTTCAAGATTGGTGCCCTTGAGGCCCTTGGTGAACCAGCGCGCCAATTCGTGCAGGCCCGGATCATGCGCGATGATCATCACCTTGCCCATGTTAGAAGTTTCGGCGGCGTCCAAATAAACGTTGGGGGCTGCGAGGTAGAGGTTTCGCGTGAGGCGCGACGGGGTGTCGGGGAAATGCACACTGGCGGCTTCCCATGTTTGCGCAGCGCGAAAGGCGGTGGAGACGATCACCAGATCGGGCCGAAAGCCTGCCTCGCGCAGACGTAATGCCTGCGCTGCCGCTTGTGCTACGCCTGCAGGCGTCAGCCCGCGCTCAAAGTCATCGCGCGCCTCATGCGGGCGAACGGCTTTGCCGTGGCGAAAAAGAACCAGATCAGTGAGCATACTTACGGCCTGAATGTTTTGAATTAGATGACGCTATGTTCTAAGCCTGCGCCAACAGAAAAACGAGAGTATCCTATGCAAGACCTCCCCCTTTTAGCGCAAAATACCAAAGCCTGGCCATTCGAACTCGCACGCTTGCTGCTAGAGCGCGTCAATAAGACCGAGAAGGCCGGGCCAGTGGTATTTGAAACGGGCTATGGTCCGTCGGGTCTGCCCCACATCGGCACATTTGGCGAAGTGGTGCGCACGACCATGGTCCGCAACGCTTTCATCGCGCTGACCGAAGGCAAAATCCCGACCCAATTGCTGTGCGTTAGTGACGATATGGACGGCATGCGCAAGGTGCCAGACAATGTGCCAAATCCCGAGGCGCTAGTGGCCTATTTGCAAAAGCCCCTGACCGATGTGCCCGATCCATTTGGCACTCACGAAGGCTTTGCCCAGCATAATAATGCGCGCCTGCGTGGGTTTTTGGACGGCTTTGGTTTTGACTACTCATTCCGCTCTGCCACTGCTCTTTACCGCAGTGGCGCATTTGATGCGACTTTGCTCAAGGCGCTGGAAAAGTTTGACGACATCATGGCGGTGATGTTGCCTAGTCTTGGCGAAGAACGCCGCGCGACCTATTCGCCTTTCCTACCAATCTCGCCTTCCACTGGCCGCGTGCTCTATGTGCCGATGAAATCGATAGACGCCAAAGCGGGCACCATCACCTTTGATGATGAAGACGGCACGGAAGTGACCCTGCCTGTCACCGGCGGCAATGTGAAAATGCAATGGAAGCCAGATTTTGGCATGCGCTGGGCCGCCCTTGGCGTAGACTTTGAAATGTATGGCAAGGATCACCAGACCAATGGCCCTATCTATTCCAAAATCTGCCGCATTTTGGGTGCCGACGCCCCAGTGCAATATTGCTATGAGCTGTTTCTCGACGATAAAGGCGAGAAAATCTCCAAGTCCAAGGGCAATGGCATTTCAGTGGAAGATTGGCTGAAATATGCACCTGCTGAGAGTCTGTCGCTCTATAATTTCCAAAAGCCCCGCACGGCCAAGAAGCTATATTTCGATGTGATCCCCAAGGCCGTCGATGAATATATCGCGTTTTTGGACGCCTATCAGCGCG
>JAYSRI010000446.1:0-2795 GCA_043721175.1 Alphaproteobacteria bacterium | reverse complement strand
TCTTTGCCGCCTGGCTGTTTTCGTTAATGAGCGCTATTTTCATGATATCTCTCCAGGCCAAATCCAACTCGCCACATTGCATTTTATAGACCAAAACGGTAACCGGTGTCAAAATCAAAGGCAGAAGCAGAGTGAGACCCGAGCGAGCTTGTGCAGACGGCAGCAAAAACCTGCACACGAACCAACGGAATCTAATCTATTGAGACATTAAGCCGCTGCGCCTTTACGCTTATAGCAGGCTTACCGATTGTCGGCTTTTGCACACGCTCCAAACCGCGCTGAACGGCAACAAATGGCGCAAAGCAGCAACAGACAATGTGGACCGACCAGCAATGCCTCTGGTCCCTCTCTTAGAATTGCGATCCAAACGCGCTCTTTTTCAGTGTTTCCGCTAGGGCGCGCCGTCACGCAGCGCTTCTAGCTCGCCGATGCGCTGCGAGGCCCCATGACCCAAACGTGTCGTTACGGCCTCCAGCAGCATTTCGACGATTGCAATCAGGGCCGCGTTTGAATCCCAGCGCGAGGGAACGCTGATACGGGCCGGCAAAACGTGACTTGCGACCTTTGAAATAGGCGACAGCCATTGGTCTGTTATCAGCACGACAATGATTTTACGGCCGGCCGCCTGCTCGCAAAAGCGTTGTAGGTCGCTGGAATAGCGACGTATATCAAATACGACCAAAACGTCGCCCTTGCTAAGTTCCAACAGTTTGTCGCGCCACGTATCGATTTGCCCAATCAGAGTGAAAGCGCCACTTCGCAATATTGTTAAGTGCGCAGCAGCATAGCGTGCAAGAGGGTCAGTGAAACGACCGCCGACAAGGCCAATTTTTCGTTTCGAGTCGCTGAGAAGTTTCACCACGGCTTCGGTCTCGCTGGTGGATAAATGGGCAAAAGTTTCGCGCACGTTGTCACAAATGGCCGCCCCAAATTCTAACGACCGCGCGCCTTGCTCACTCGCTTGAGAACTCGTTTGTTTTTCTAGCGGTGAGCGCAGGCGATCAGAGAGTTCTTCGCGCAATTGGGCTTGAAAGTCTGGAAAGCTGCTAACATCAAGCTTGCCCAAGAGCCGCAGGATAGTCGGCGCACTGACACCTGCGCGGGTTCCCCAATCTGAAAGCGTCCCTAGTGCCAGCATTGGGTAGTCTGCCAATAAGGCGTGGATTGCGCGCCGCTCCGTTGCGCTGGCGTTGGCAAGGCTATTACGCAGCCGCTCTGCAACAGAAGTTTGCACAAATGCCCCCTTTCTCGCCATCAAATTCATTCACACCGAAATTTTGTCATAACGGATTGACACATTGCGCTTTCTATCATCAATTACGAATTCAGTAGTTGCAAGTGGTTTTGTAATGGAGATTACATATTTGGCGTCGCATGGGTCAACTCAATCGAACGACAGCAATCTGTCACCCGCAGCGACAGTGTTGGACATTGGCAGCGGTCCCATCCTGTTGATCTGCGATCATGCGTCCAATCATGTGCCTAAACACCTGAACGATCTTGGCCTGCGGCGAGACCATTTGGACGATCATATTGGTTGGGACATTGGCGCGAGCGCCCTGACGCAATCCTTGTCAAAGCACTTGAACGCACCCGCTGTCTTGGCCAACTTTTCGCGTCTCGTGATTGATGCCAATCGCGCCTTAGACGCATACGATCTTGTTGCGTTGAACAGCGATGGCGTCGCGATCCCAGGCAATTCGGATTTGTCGTGTGACGAACTTACTGCCCGGATCGACAGCTTTCATCGACCCTTTCACGATAGTGTCGCCACGCTGATTGAGACACGTCGAGGCCACGCGCCAATCAAAGCCATGGTCGCGATACATAGTTTCACATCTCAGCTAAGCACTCAGAAGTCCCAAGTCAGACCATGGCATGTGGGCCTCTTGTTCAACCACGATGAGCGCCTGGCGCATGCCGTTGCAACTCAATGTCAAGATGAGCCCGATTTGGTCATTGGTTTGAACGAACCTTACGCGCCAACTGATGGGGTTTATTATACTATAGATCGTCACGCGACTGCTCAAAATATGCTCAATTTGCTCATAGAAGTTCGCAATGATTTGCTGCGTACTGCGCACGATATTGAGTTGTGGGCGCAGAGATTGGCGCGCTGGATCACAAATGCGCTTGAATTTCTATGGGCGGACGACACAGATACGATCAAGAAAATGGGCCTGCTAACGGAATAACTGAGTAGAAAAAGGGGAAAATGGGATGTCTGGAAGTGATCACAACACAGCGTCTGACGATGTTAAGACGCTTCATAAAATGGGCTATGCACAAGAATTGTCGCGAAATATGGGACACTTCTCTAACTTCGCCATTTCGTTTTCCATCATTTGTATCTTGTCAGGTGGCATCAACTCGCTCGCGCAAGGTACCAGTGGAGCGGGTGGCGCCTCATTGGGTATTGGGTGGTTATTGGGTGGTGCTTGCGCGCTCTTGTTCGCTCTGGGCATGGCGCAGATTGCCTCAGCTTTCCCGACCGCTGGTGGTCTCTACCACTGGAGCTCAACACTAGGCGGACGGTTTTGGGGCTGGTTGACCGCGTGGATGAATTTGTTGGGTTTGATCACGGTGCTAGCTGCGATCAACGTTGGGACATATTTGTTCTTTATTGGCGCGTTTGGCCCAGCTGTCGGCCTCACTGACACTTATGCAACCAAAGTCCTGTTTTTGATTGCCATCACGGGCACTCAAGCCTTAGTCAATCATCTTGGGATCAAGATGACGACGCGTTTGACAGATTTTTCCGGTTATTTAATTTTGGGTGGGACTTTGCTCTTAAC
>JAYSRI010000445.1:0-7154 GCA_043721175.1 Alphaproteobacteria bacterium | reverse complement strand
AAGACCGCGCTCCGCAGCACAGCGCTCTGGCACGTAATAATTACTTCTCCGAGATATCACTGACAGCGTTCACACTTCCACCCGTGCCCCACAGTGCTGCATAGGATCCTTTCGCCAGTGTATCGGCCCAATAATCTGTAAATGGGCGTTCCGCGTTCGGCATGCTGCTTGTTGCTGCTGACGGGTTCAACTTACTTTTCAACTTGTGTGCCTGATCAACGTCTTGAACATCAAAATAGTCGGCGTTTGCAAGGTGGCAAGTCCGGCAATATTTGCGCGAAACATTCTGATACAGATTGACCAACTTTGCACCACTGGGTGCGCTCGTTGCACCTAGGGAAGTCAGCTGTGTTGAAGTCGGTGTCGACCACCCAGCAGGCGTGTAAGGATGCCCTGCATCGTCAATCGCACAGCCAACTGTCGTTACCCCGCCACACCATCCATACCAGCCATCAATCACGCTGGAAATCGTGGGTGCAATCGGCTGTGTACCCTTTACAAAAGCATTCAGTCGTCGCATGGTTTGCCTTTGAGCGACCTCGGTGAACAGGGAACCTAGTGTCGTGTCATAACCAAAAAGTTGCGCATCAAACGGTAGGAAGTTTGCGCCCGCAACGACAGTGCTTGCAGTGGCGTGCGTCGGTGAGGCCGTAGAATAACTAGCCGTGCCGCCATGGCAATTGAGGCAAGTACCTGGGCTCGCTTTTTTGCCATTGAGGTCGCCAGTGTGATCATTGTCGAGCACAGCGAAAGGCAACAATCCACCCTTAAGCGCGGTCGGGATTGGTGTAGGTCCGCCATTAAAATTGCTGCCAGTGTCAAAGACATAAAACCGGACCTCGGGTACTGCCCCGGCTATATCAGGTCGGTACATTTCCATCGCCACAGTCGCGATGGGGTTGGTGTTAGCCTTTGCTTTGGCTATTGCTTGTTGTTCATTGCCATTTGCTTTCAACGGGTTCGCATTGTCGCCAAAATTGGTAACGTAGCATGCCGACCACGTCCCTGAAGACCGCAACAACGGACGTATGGCAGGAGTTGCAGAAGCGCTCGGCAAAGCCACGCCAGCAGTCCGCTTTGTGCTAACTGAAGTATCCAGCTCCACAGCAATATTCACATCTGGACGATAGCTTCGGCAATGAAGGTCGCGGCCAAAGCCAAGGTCTGCACGGTTGAAATATACGGCACGAATTTCATCGGGCTTTGGCGTCAATGGATTGGGGCTGAACCCGTGAACAGCAAGCCAAGCCTCCATGGTCCCGCGCGAAGCCGTTGGAATTCCGGCAGCATTCAATGCACCAATCCGTTGATAATAGACAATGCCTTTTGCCTCGCAATCGGCCTCCCCCGAACAGCCAAACAAAGTATCTGGCGCGATGAATGTCGTGGGGTGGGTTGTGGACAGAACTCTTTGGTACAAGGCGGCTGTGCGCGCATTACTCCAGCCGGATTTATCAATCGCAGCTGAGTCAAATCTAGGCCGCGTCGTCTGGGCGAGTGCGACGGCTGATAAGCAAGCAACGGTAACGCCCAACACAATTTGTTTATTCATATACTTCCCCAGTGCACACGTGAATACGCCCTTTTTTAGTCGAGCGCAAAGGCAGCTTGGTTCAAATAGGGAAAGAACTTTTTGCACCATCGCGCTTATGGCTATCACAAAATGCGATAGCCTCCAGACCCTTGCCGCGCTTGCCCTTGCCGCACTGGACCACGCTGGCATGACGTCGAAGCATCATGAAACCAAGGCAGCAATCCTCAAAATGAGCATAACCCCTTTCCAAGCGGCCTAGCGTGGCTTAATCGGTCTGTATGCGACATCTTCCTATAGCACCCAAGGGTTTGAAAGTTGGCCTATTGGGTGGATCATTTGACCCGGCCCACTCGGGACATGCACACGTAGCCGAAACGGCTTTGCGGCGGCTTGGGTTGGATTGTGTATGGTGGTTGGTTTCGCCGCAAAATCCGCTCAAACCAGCCTCAAGTCCGATTGAAGCGCGGCTACTGTCAGCCAAATCAGTCGCCACGGGTTCTGATATGATCGTCACAGATGTTGAGACCCATTTAGGCACCACTTTCACGATTGACACCATCAAAGCCCTTAAGCGGCGATATCGTGGCGTACATTTTGTTTGGCTAATGGGTGGCGATAATTTGGCTGGCTTTGAGCATTGGCGGGGTTGGCAAGAGATTGCGCGCACGGTGCCTATTTGCATTATCTCGCGACCAAGCTCTGGCCCGCGTGAACGACTGGGTAGACTAGCCAAACAATTTCCGAACGCACGTTTGCCTGTTCATGCCGCGATGCGAGCGCCCTTTGCCAAGCCTCCCGTTTGGGTTTACCTACCAGCGCGCTGGAACGGCTTGTCGTCTACGGCTCTGAGGGCACGCGGTGCAGGCCTTGTTACACAATAGATTTTCCAAATTGAGACGGAGCGAGCTTGAATAATTTTAGCCAGGCGGACGAGCATCAACATGGTGAAAAGCAATTGCCAAAATTCGATTCAGACACAAACCTATCCCTCAATACGATGCCAACAGCCCGCATTGCCCACCTCGAACGTGGTGAAAAGGAGTGCTTTGGCTTGGCATCAGCCACGCTTTCAGACGCCGTTGGTCCTGCAGCGCGCGTCGTTGATTGTGGTCAATTTAGCGGCCATTGGCTGACAAATGCGCTCGACATGCTGGAGAGGCCTAAAGCGGGCGTGACGCTTGCAACCGTTGTTGATCTCCGACTTGTTGAGCGACTGCGCGATCATGCTTCAACAGCGCAAATCAGCCATTTGGCACACGATGTCACCGCATCCCCTTGGCCGCTTGAGACAATGGCAGTCGGTAAGACGCTTGCTATAATGAGCGGTGGGGCGTTTGGAGCTTTGGGGTTTGAAGAAGCATTCAGCTTTCTTGAAAGTGCCGCCCATGCGCTGAATGAAGGCGATTTTGTTGCGCTGACGCTTGATACCCGCCAAGACGGCGCCACTCTCGAAATCCTTTATGAAGAATTTTTGCGCCCAGTGATTCTTCATACCTTGGGAAATTTGCCCAAAAACGACGGCGTTTCGCCGCGTGTCTTCTTTGACCCTGCTAGCAACAGCCTGAAGTTTGGCGCTATTATTTTAATCGCTGGCACCCATGACGTGAATGGCGTTTGCTATCAAGTCGAAAAAGGCGATTGGATTGGCCTTGGTGCAATCCGTATCTTCGATTTAGACAAGTCTGTTGATTTCCATCCAGACTTTGCGCTTCACGCACGCTGGCACTCGTTAGATCAAACAACCGCGCTGGTACTCTTGCGCAAATTATAGCTTCGGTTTATCGTTCCGCTTATGTTCTGTTAACTCTGGTTGTGCAGGTATTGCGTGAAAGCAGATGGGGCCACGGGGTGATGACGCACGAAACGCTTGTTTTAGGAATTGACCCTGGTCTTCAGCGCACCGGTTGGGGCGTCGTTGCGTGTTCAGGCGCACGCGTGTCATGGATTGCTCACGGCGTTGTCTCGCCACCAACCGCATGGCCGTTGGCCCAACGGCTTGGCTTTCTTGTCGCTGGCTTATCTGAAGTATTGACGAGTTATTGCCCAACTGAAGCGGCAGTTGAAGAAGTTTTCATGGCTAAAAACGCCCAATCGGCTTTGCTGTTAGGCCATGCGCGCGGCGCCACCTTGGCCATCTTGTCGCAAAGTGGTGTTGCCGTGAGCGAATATGCTACACGCCGCATCAAAAAAGCACTCGTCGGCACGGGTAGTGCAGAAAAAGAGCAAGTGGCGTTTATGGTACGGCGACTTTTGCCCCAATCAGGCAGTGTTAGTGCCGATGCCGCCGATGCACTTGCCGCCGCCATTTGTCACGCCACTGAGCGACGCTCGCCCGCTTTTTCGTTAAAGGCACACGCATGATTGGTTCGCTCAAAGGCATCGTTGCGGCAACTGGTGAAGACCGTGCGCTCATTGAAGTGCAAGGGGTCGGCTATCTGGTTTATGCGGGTGCAAAAACGTTGGCGCGCATGGGCAATGGGGCAGTTGTGCATGTTTTTGTCGAGACCCAAATGCGCGAAGACTCCCTCAAGCTGTTTGGCTTCCTATCAGATTCGGAGCGAGCTTGGTTTGCACGCTTGCAAGAGATTTCCGGCGTGGGCGCGAAAGTCGCATTGTCGATTCTAGACGTTTTAGGGCCAGCTCAATTGATGGAAGCCGCTGCCCTCGAAGATAAGGTGTCTATTGCGCGCGCCAATGGTGTTGGGCCAAAATTGGCGGCGCGTATCGCCATCGAACTGAAAGGACGCCCACCACCGCCGTCTCTCATGGGCGCATCTGGCAGCATTGGATCAAGCGAAGGTGGCAGCGAGCCAATCCAAGGGGGCGCGCCGTCCGGTGACAGCTTTGCGCCTCAAGCTGAAACGATGGCACAACGCACCCAAGCCATTTCTGCGTTGATGAACTTGGGCATCGCCCAGCCTGAAGCATTGCGAGCCGTTGCCATTGCTGGGCGCGCGCTTGGTGATGATGCCAACGTCGGCGGCCTTGTCAAAGCGGCCCTTAAGGAACTCAGCCGATGAGCTTTTCTCCCGATGACAATATTAGCGGCGAACGCATGATCACCTCGGAGCGGCGGGTCGGTGAAACCAGCGACCGGGCTTTGCGCCCGTCTGGTTTTAATGAATTTGTCGGTCAAAAGGACCTGAAATCCAACCTCGAAATCTTTGTGCAAGCGGCCAAAAACCGTGGTGACGCGATGGATCACCTGCTGCTTTTTGGCCCGCCGGGACTGGGCAAAACGACGCTGGCACAAATTACGGCGCGAGAATTGGGGGTCAACATCAAAACCACTTCTGGACCTGTCATTGCCAAGGCGGGTGACTTGGCGGCGCTATTGACCAATTTAGAACCGCGCGACGTACTTTTCATTGATGAAATTCATCGCTTGCCGGCCGCTGTCGAGGAAATTCTTTATCCCGCAATGGAGGATTATGCGCTTGACCTCGTGATTGGCGAGGGCCCGTCAGCGCGCTCCATTCGCATTGACTTATCGCCATTTACACTTGTTGGTGCGACAACGCGGGCTGGCCTCTTATCAACGCCGCTTCGGGATCGCTTTGGCATTGTGTCGCGGCTCGATTTTTATAGCGTCGAGGACCTTGAACTTATTTTGGCGCGTGCTGCCGTAAAACTGGGCGCACCGCTGACCCCTGATGGCGCGAAGGAAATTGCCCGTCGTGCACGGGGAACGCCGCGCATCGCTGTGCGTCTTTTGCGCCGTGTCCGTGACTTTGCCGATGCACTTGGCACACCCCTTGATGCGGGCGCTGCGGCCAATGGCTTGGCACGTTTAGATATTGATCCCGATGGCCTTGATATGCTCGACAGGCGTTATTTGCGGGCTCTGGTTGAGACTTATGGCGGCGGACCAGTCGGCGTTGAAACTCTTGCTGCTGCTGTATCGGAAGCACGCGACGGGGTTGAAGACGTGATTGAGCCTTATTTGATGCAGCAAGGTTTCATCATGCGCACCCCGCGTGGCCGCGTCGCGGCTGCCCGTGCCTACAGCCTGTTTGGTTTGCCGGAGCCAAAAGCACCACCTCAAAGCGGATTATTTGACGATTGAAGCTAGCTTATTGTCGTAAAGGCAATTGGGTAAAGCTGATATGGCATTGATATCGGTTGCAATTTCGCCAAGTTTTAATTCAAAATAGCTCACGTCGGCAGCGAGCAGCAATTCATATTTGAGTACACATCTGATTTATTGAAGCGATTGTTACTTAAATACCGGACACCCAAAGTGTGGTAATTTTGTAGCCAGTGGACAATTACTAAACAAATATTGCACATATTTTTGGCAAATATCACAATTTCGTCACCTTGTTACTTGACCCTTTCACAGGATGGGTTTCTTCTAAGCTGGAGCAGGACAAGTCCTGATCTGTGGAACAGAGCGTGAGCCTACCCCCTGTAGGTATCTGGCGCGACATGGGTGAGCGGGGCTTGTCAGTTGTTTTAAGCTGAGGGGAGCTACGCAAATGAATTTTAAGACCACACTACTAATCGGTGCCGCCATCGCTGCACTGACGCCATTGTGCGCTATTGCACAAACCGTCACGCCTGCGGGCGCTGCACTGACGCCAGCTCAGATCGCGGCGGCGGCGGCAGCGGCGGCAGCTAAAAAGGCTGATGTTGAAACTATCGTGGTGACAGCAACACGTCGCAATGAGACTGCGATCCGCGTTCCCTATAACATCAGCGCAATCGGCGAAGCGCAATTGCGTGAGCAAAACATCACTGACATTAAGAAGTTGCTCGATGATAACGTCGCAATCGCAACTCCTCAAAACAGCGCCCGCTTTACCGATAGCGTGACTGTGCGTGGTTTGAATGTGTCGCCGGTTGGCGCCAATAACCTCGATTATTTCACACGGTCAACCTTGTCATATTATCTCGATGACACGCCTCTCCCCAACATCGGCTTTCGCATCAAAGATATTGCGCGCAGTGAATCGCTGATTGGCCCACAAGGCACACTTTATGGCGCAGGCGCTCTTGGCGGCGTCATTCGCTACATTACCAACGCCCCAAATCCTGCTAAGTTTGAGGCACGCGCCAGTGCAGGTATATATCAAATTCAAGGCGGCACAGTTTCCAATGACGTCGACTTTATGGTCAACATTCCATTGGGCGATACTTTTGCTATTCGCGGCACCTATTACCGCCTCGATGATGCCGGCTATACCGACCGCGTATCAAATCCACCTTGGTTTACCGGCACGCGTGCACTAACCAATAATCCAAACCCAAACCAAAATCTTTATGAGAATGACGACTGGGAAAAAACCGACGGCTTTCGAGTGTCTGCTCTTTGGGCACCAATGGACAAGTTTAGTGTACGCTATTCTTATGCTAGCCAAGATCAATTGGCACACGGAACCAGCGGCGCTACAGTCCAGCCGCTGCGTGTCGCCAACGCCGCAACACCGGCTGACCTAGAGCTTTATTTCAGAGCTCCTAGTGCAGAATATCGCGGCAACCCATCGCCAGCGCAGTCTTGTGGCACCACCTGCCGCTTCACTGATGAGCGCGCCACACCTTATGCCGTCAACAATAAAACGATTGTGTCGCCTTACGAAGAGTTTGCAGATCGGCAAATCTCCATGCACACACTGGAATT
>JAYSRI010000444.1:0-7155 GCA_043721175.1 Alphaproteobacteria bacterium | reverse complement strand
TTGCGAATTCCGCTCGTGCAGCGCCAACTGAAGATCGCGGCATTGGGCTGGTATTTCAAGATTATGCGTTATTTCCCCATTTGACAGCACTTGAAAATGTAGCATTTGGCCTCAATCATCTGCTCAAAGCCGAAAGGACGAAGATCGGGTTAGATTGGCTAAAACGCCTCGGGCTGGCGGGTCGCTGCGGCTTTTATCCGCATCAACTTTCGGGCGGAGAACAACAGCGTGTTGCGCTAGCACGTGCCCTGGCGCCAAAGCCAAGCGCTGTCTTAATGGATGAGCCCTTTAGCGGGCTTGACCCACACCTGCGTGGCGAATTGCAGCGCACAATGTTATCGACATTGCGTGAAGCCGGTGTGGCAGCATTGGTTGTCAGCCATGATGCGCAAGAGGCGCTGGCGATTGGCGATCAAATCGCCATCATGGACGTGGGCCGTATTATTCAATCTGGCACGCCTCACGACGTGTATTCCCGACCCGTAAGCCTCCAAGCAGCTTACGCATTAGGCGCTATTTGGACTTACCAAGCGCAGGCGACCAATGGCCATGTTGAAACACCTTTTGGGTCATATGCGACTACACTTTTGGGTAATTTGGTTGTTGCCGCACGGCCCGATGCCACGGTTTTGCGAGCCGATGCTTCAGGTAATTTCACTGTTCAGGATGTTCGTGGCGTTGGCCGGTTCGTAACCGTAGCGCTTGGCAGCGATACGTGTGTCGTTCAGGCAATTGCGGAGGCTAAATGTGCGCCCGACGTTGGCGATAAAATGGCGGTTGAGATTGCCTCTGCTGACTTAATGGTGTTTGAAGCCTAGCATGACACAGCGTAGCAGCCACCGTCGCCCCAAAACTGAGATTGTCAAAGTTTCGCCAACCGAAATAAGCTATATCCGATCGCTTTTGGTATTCGAAGACAATGATATTTTGGTATTCAACAAACCATCCGGGCTATCGGTACAGGGTGGTTCCGGTATCACTCAAGACCTTGATCGCTTGTTATGGGCTTTTGCAAACCGCAAGGGGCGGCGGCCAAAACTGGTTCATCGTTTGGACCGCGAAACATCCGGCGTCATAATTGTCGCCAAAACAACGCCATCGGCAGCACATTTATCGGCTCAATTTGCTGAGCGACGTACCTGCAAATCGTATCTCGCACTCGCTTGTGGATGCCCCAGCGATGTAAGTGGTTCCATCGATTTGCCTTTGTTGCGATACAAATCGGCAGGACTTGACCTTGTGCGACCAGCGCATCCAAGTGAGCCATTGGCGCAGTCTGCTGTCACGGGCTGGCACCTTCTTGCTGGCAATCAAATAGCTAGCCTGATTGAAGCTATACCACAGTCGGGCCGGATGCACCAAATCCGGGCCCACTTGGCAGAATTGGGACATCCGATCGCAGGTGACACCAAATATGGTGGCATGATGAGCTTAGGCGGCACATTGATGCCGCGCCTGATGCTCCACGCCTGTCGTCTGCAGATAGAACATCCTTCTACAAGTGAAGTCATGACGTTTGAAGCACCACTGCCCGATGACTTCCAACAGGTATTAGACAGCCTTGGTTTGTCTCAAAGCTAGTCTCACAATTGACCTGCAATCAGTTTGTTTAGGTTGGCCGCAGCAGGCATAGCGAATGCGCGCATCTTTTTAAGGATAGCGATTTTGGCTGTATCAGCGGGATCAAGGGCTGCCACGACTTTACCAAAGCCATCAAGACGGCATTCTTTGATCCAATTGCTCAGGATTTTATCTTGCCCCCATGCAAACTGGTTCATCATGTTGCCAAGTGCCGCGCGCGGAAAATCAGTTAGCAGGTTTGGGAGTGGCACTGGCCCACACAACGCATTTTTCTGGTCGTCGGTTTCATAATTGCACTCCACATACGCAGCTAGAGCTGAGCTGAAGGCTGGCTGAGGGATGCGGATCATTTGGGGTGTTATCAGACCGTCTTGGTAAACGGGTACAGACGGGCGCAATTCAACTGCCGAGGCTGTGCAATCGACATATAAAGTACCTGCGGGCATGTCATTGGTGCCGCGCTCGCACACAATACCAAGTGTAGTAATTTCACTAACCCGGCCGTTGCGTACAACGTTCGTGATGCGCGCCAATTGCTCTACTTCCCCTGTTGACATGGTTGCATAGTGAAACATCGTCGGTTTCACGCGTCGATCAATTCGCAGCATCACGCCACACGCCTCTAAGCGTAAGAACAAATCGTCAGTATCAGTGGCGCTAGCGAAAGCCTCCATTTGATCGGCTTGCCCGCCCAAGGTCTCTTCAAAAAATTCAAAGCCGGGTTGCGTTTTGAGGCGGTTGAGTAGCCAAGAATCGCGCGGCATTACCCATGAAATCTGCTCGGGTGAAGCCCCTGCCCCCAACAGCCAAACGATGGCATCCATCGCTGTCTTTCCGGCACCCAAAACAACAAAGTGTTTTGGCACGCTCTCAGGCGCCATCCACAAATGCGGCAAAGCATTTGGCGCCACCATGCGCACGCCTTCTTGAACCTTGAACTTTGGCGTATGGGTAGACGGCACGCTGGTTTTGAAAAATGTGCCGTCGACGGTTTTCTTGTTGATGATTACTTTTGTTTCGTGCCCCGACAATAACGAGACAAACCGCCCATCCCCTTTATAATCGCTCATCGGACAATAAGTGACACGACCACTCGCTAGCAAACGGGTGCGCATCACACGCTCAAAATACCCGCTGACCTCTGGCCCCGAAGCCAGTTCGTAAAGCCCGCTATTTACACCCATCGTATCCTTCCGCCCTTCGCCAAGGGGAATGGAGTCCACCCCGTAAAAGGCTGAAGGTTGGTGCAACGCAACGAAACTATAGGCATCATTCCAATGTCCGCCGGGCTTTCCATGACGGTCAACGATAGTGATCCTGGCGTCACTTTGGTCCAATAACGTGTCAGCAAAAGCCAAACCAACTGCACCAGCGCCAATAATTAGATAATCTGTTTCGATTTGTGTCACGCAGTACTCCCAAGCATTTTGTTCGCTGCCCTAATTGAACTATGTTTTGCGCGCCACGGCTATGGGAAAAATAATGCAATTACAATTGATCGCAAAAAGGCAGAAAATATATGAGAGCCAATCAAACAACCCACGATAGCCTTCAATCCTGTGGAACGCGACTTACCAAAGTCGTCTTATGACCGTTCGCTCTCTATTGCTTGAACAGGCGCAGACACGCAGAACGACTTTGGTAAGTCGCGATTCACTTCATTCAAGCGCTTGCTAGCAACGTCAATATTCCAGCGAGCGAAACTTCGTCAAAACGTTGACGGGTGAGGTAATCCGCTCAATTGTGGCCTCTGCTACCGCCAAACCACGCAGGGCCATTGTTAGTACGTGAGTCAGGAACGCTATTGCACCATCTTCATCGATTTCACTCGACAGTATCGATCCCGCCAAAGTCTGACACGTCCCAACCCAAAATAGCACCCCAGCATCCACTGAGGGAAACTTGACCAAGCCGCGTTGGCATGCATCATTCAAATCATAAACCACGCTAAAGTTGATAGGATCGTTTAACATTTTCGTCGGGTGCAGAGCGCGTGACAACAATGGTCGACGGTATGTGCTTGCAAACGCATACGCTGCGGCGGTTATCATCGCGCCTGCTAAGCGTTCCACGGGATCGTCAACACCATGATTCATCGCGACGATCCATCGCTCAACCCTGATGCGAATTAGCTCTGTAACTTCGCGTATAAACCGTTCTTTATCATCAAAGTAGTCATAGAATGCTCCAGTCTTGACACTAGCTGCTTCCTCTATTTCTGCAATTGAAACCGCATCTACCGGGCGTTCACCCAGTAATTTCATGCCCGCTTTGAGTAGGTCAGATCGGGCTTGCGCTGCGACGCGCGAGGTGTGAAGTCCTGTCATGCCAATGCGGCATGACTAAATACCGCTGAAAAGTCAATAAATTCGTCATGACCGATCTCAGGTGACTCAACTGAGACGCAATGTCGCGGCCCCAGCAAGGATCGTTGCGCTCCCAACTATTCGCCAGAGGCGTGGCTTCTCTTTCAAGAACACAATTCCAAGCACTACGGCAAAGGCAATAGAGGTCTCTCGCAGAGCTGCTACAACCGAAATTGGCGCTTTGGTCATCGCCCATAAAGCCACCGCATAAGAGCCAAAAGATGCGGCACCTCCGACGAGGCCCAATGGCAAGCGCCCAAATGCGTGTCGAACCATGTCGCGGCCAAACATAAATCGCATAGCAATCAGGTTTGTAATTGCCATCAAAACCATCAACCAAGCCGTAAAACTCAGCGCATGACCACTGAGCCGAGCACCGTGCCCATCTGTCAATGTATAACATGCTGTTGCAGCGGCAGCCGCGAGCGCAAACAACACAGCTTTTTGCCCGCGCTTGTCGAGTCGCAAACCATCACTAGCAACCATCAAGGCACCGAGAACAATGAGACCAACGCCGACCCAGCCGACGAGACCGGGGTTTTCGCCGAGGAAATAAAGCGCCAATCCCGATGCCAACGCTGGCGCCATACCGCGCGCAATCGGATATGTTAATGTCAAATCCCCGTGACGATAAGCGGCAATTGTTGTTTGAAAATAAATGACATGGATAAGCGTCGTTCCCAACAAAAACGGCCAGCTCTCCGGTCTTGGAAACGGCAGAAACAGCACTAAAACAAACGCTATGCAACCGCCGCCAAGGGCCACGGCGAGGGAAATCGCGCGTGGTTCATCTTGGTGCTTTATTAGCGCACTCCAGCTCGCATGCAAGAGCGCCGCCATCAGGACTGAAACAAATACAAGGACTGTCATAGCAATGGTTGCTAGGCCCAGTTGCTTAGCCAAGCAATGACGCGTGTGTCATTTTCAACCAATAGCGAACCAACGTTGAAATATTGAGCATCCAAGAAGCTCGCGCCAACCTTGGCGCATCGAACTCTTTGCACGCTATTGCCGACCGTCTTTAAGGTAGCGGTTTAGGTTTGAGCTCGCTATCATTTTCTCGGGTGTTGTTTAGTGCCTTAGTTTCGGGAGCAATTATTACTACCGGTTCCGGCAATATTGGCACGACTGCTGCATTCCTGGCTTTTTGCTCAGCTAACCTTTTTAGTCGCTGCGTTTCCAGCGCAACTGCATCAAGTTTTGCTCTTGCTTTCGCACTCGCTTCTAGTTGGGCCTTTGCATCGGCATCAGCCTTTGCCTTAGCGTCGACGAGCAATTGAGCGGCAGCATCAGCCTCAGCTTTCAACTTGGCTTCTTCTTCGCGCTTAATTTCTTCAGGTGATTTGACTGTGATGTAGCCCAACTCACGGCAATGCGATGTGTAAGCACCATAGCCAAAGCCCCAAGTCCGCCGCCCCATTGTGTCAACGTGAAAGCGTCCTTCCTTGTTGAGCCAAGGTTGATATCGGGTGTAATAGGCACCCAACCCATAGCCCCAACGCGGTGATAGGCGGTCCCAGTGCTTGCATAATTTTCCAAACATTTCCTTTTGGCTCATGTCGCTCAAAATTGCCAAGTCCAAGGCGCTGTAGCGCTTATGCGGGCTTTCCGGTGCACCAGACGCGCATTTATTGGCTTGGGGTGTACGGAAACTGGACAATACTTTGACGGGCCCCACCAAAGGGACGATCTCTTGGCGAACCAGCCTTAAAGTCGGCACCATAATCGGCCACATGTCTTTTGGTGGAACAGCGAAACCTGCAATCGCACACTTTGCTGCTGCTTCTGGTGTCTCTGTTTGAATTAATTGCCATAGCGGCAAAACATCGCCGACACCCTCTTTGATCAAATAGGCTTTGAGCGCTTCAAATTGACTAGCTTGATCGGGGTTTACGGCGAGCCATGTGCTAAACTCGGCCGGATATTGAACCACATCCGGCGTTCGCGCGATCTGAGGTGCCGTAACAACAAGCGACTTCTTGGCGGGCGGCGCAGGTTGACATGCGGCGACGAGCGTCATGCACACCAAGCCTAACGCTTGGCGGATTAATCTTGTGCCAAACATCAATGGCCAGTCGAGCAATATCATCTTTTATTTCTGTCAGGTTGAGTGTTTGGTACCTAGATATCGCGCCATGCGGATCACACCAAGAGCGCAGCAGTGAAAACCACTGCCAACAATCCATGAACCAAAAGCAAGCTCTACTGTCCCTCAACTTTCACTTCGTCGATCAACGTTCTGCGAACAACTTTGCCTGCCACCAGATATTGCGTCGCCCGTGAGCGCGAACGACCATCAGGGCTGAGGCTAACAATTTCGCTGACTGTCATGCCAGACCCATCTTTGAAATTCATCATAAAAACGGAGGTGAGCCCGCTCGGGTCCTCGCTGATGTCCTTCGCCCAACCCTCTAGGCGTGCGTTTGAGAACCGCAAACGATCAACATCCCATTTACCAAAGGATTCAATGCGTTGCTCCGGCTGCCCTGGAGCACGGGTGATATTCGTTTGGCTATAGTCAAAGGCATTACCATCTTCCAGAAAGCGCACAATGACCGTGGAGCCTAGGGTTTGGTTTAATACACCTTGGGCGTCATAGCGCCTGAATGTGCCACTCCAAGTGCCTTCCATTCGAGCTGTAACCGGCATGAGAGACAGCATCGCCAATTTGGAAATACGGTCGCCGTTGGCAAGGTTTGCCTCGACAGCTAAGCGATCAAACCGGAGCCACGAAAAGCCGTCGATTTCTCCGCGGATTGAGCCGTCGTTGCGAATGATAGAGCGATCACGATACCACAAGCGGTTAGCAGCAAGGATCATGTCAAATTCAGCATATACAGGCCCGCTAACTGGATGGTCATACTGGCAAGCGCGCGGCCGCATCCCGCCTTTGAAACGATGATTTGCGGCGTCCCACTTAAAGAACAAGTCGCAGCCTGTTTGGCGGGTGAAGTCCGCCCGGTTCATTTTTTCAACGTCGTTGACGGGTATAAAATGGCGATCATAAGCAAGTTGTGTCGAGAAAAACAACTGCTCGACCTCGATTTCACCTGTGTCAGCTTTCCAGTTGAATGTCATAACACGCTGGCGATGCGCCTTGTTCGGTTGGTCTGTTTTGATTTCTTCCAGATACAAGACCAGCGGGCCAATCGCCGGTGCGTTGAGACGCTGGACGCGCATATTACGCAACAGGCGAACAGATTCTGGA
>JAYSRI010000443.1:0-2799 GCA_043721175.1 Alphaproteobacteria bacterium | reverse complement strand
CGGGCGCCAGCTCTTGGAATAGCGCGATGTGTCCTAGTACATTAGTTGCAAAGGTAAGCTCAAAGCCGTCAACTGAAAAATAGTCTCCGCTCACGATTTGTACGCCCGCGTTAAGTGACAGCCCCGTGAGCGTATCTGTATTCAAGGAACCAAGAACATCTTTGGCAAAACGCTTCACAGAAGCCAGTGACGAAGTATCAAGTTCCATCAGGGTTAACTGAGAAACGGGAATCATTTGGCGAAGTATGCTTGCCTCTGAAGGTCGTCGAGCGCCCACAATGACCATATTTGTTGGGTCTGCTTGCGCTATTTTTTGCGCAAGTGCTAGGCCTAACCCTGATGTGGCTCCCGTTACAAGGTAGTTTTTCTGCTGTGCCATTTGATAAATCCCAAGACGGTATTGCTTCGTCAACTCAGTTGTATAAGTTAATACGAACATCGTATTCAGTAAATACGATATTCGTAATTAAGGGTGTTCATGGACAAGATCGCAAGGCTAGACGCTGCAATTAGTAAGCTTTTGCGTGTGTTGGTCATTCAAGAACGGCACATCTCTAGTAATATTGCGGCAGTCCCGTTCAATCTGTTAGACCTTGAAACGCTCTTGTTCCTGAGCCAGCATGAAGGTGCGCAGGCAAAAGAGATCGCAACCTACCTCCGAGTCAGCGCGACAACTATGCAGTCTGTGATTGACCGTCTAGCCAAACGTGGTTTCATCGTGAAAAATAGGACATCCTTAAGGGGGCGAGCGGTCGCTATTGTTTTAACTTTGAGCGGCATTCAATTTCTTGAACAGATGCACCTACATAACATTCAAAATTGCGAAAAAATGTTAGCCGTCCTCGACCCAGTGGATCAGGAGATTTTTGTTGAAAATTTATCGAAGATAGCCGCAGGTTTTTCGAACTTAGTTTAAGCTGCTTCTTGCTGCGCCATGGCGTGGCGTGGCAACACCACATTGACCATTGTCCCGACGCCGACCTCTGACGTGATGGTCAGGGTGCCGCCGTGCATTTCTGCAAACGACCGGCACAGAGCAAGGCCAAGACCTGTGCCTTGATTGGCCTTGGCATGCTCATTCTCGACTTGTTCAAACGGGCGTGCGAGACGTGGCAAGTGCTCGGCAGGGATACCAATTCCCGTATCAATGACGCGAATGCTGATGTCTTCAAATCGAGTGCGGACCTGAACGAGAACGCGCCCGGCATTGGGAGTGAATTTTATGGCGTTAGTCAGTAAGTTGATCATGATTTGTTTGATCGCACGTGCATCGCCAACAATATCGCCGCACTCTGCGAGATCAGCCTCAATAGTGATTGATTTTTCTTCGGCTCGCCCGCGTACCAAACGCATGGCTTGACCGATGGTTTCTTCTAAATCCATCGACTTTGGATAAATCTTGAATTTGCCAGCTTCAACTTTTGCCATATCCAACACGTCATTGATCAATTCGAGTAAATGCCGGCCGCTGTCGAGAATATCGGTGGCGTAGGTATGATAACGCTTGTCACCCAGAGAACCATACAATTGTTGAACCATGATTTCGGAGAAGCCATTGATGGCATTGAGCGGTGTGCGCAGCTCATGGCTCATGTTAGCCAAGAAACCACTTTTAGCACTAGATGCCTCTTCGGCCCGCTGACGCTCAGCATTATATTTTGCAGCGAGTTCAGCGGCTTGTTGCTCTGACCGTTCTAGCTCGGTGACAATAGAACGCATCTGGCGTTCACTACGCAGGATGCTCTCTTCGGTTTCCTTCAACGGTGAAATATCAATCCCGATAGAAACCAAACCGCCATCGGTTGTCGGGCGCTCAACCAATTGTATCCAAACACCGTTATCAAGTTCAATTTCTTGAGCTAACTCATCATAGCGGTCGGGTCGTTGAGACCTTACCCGTTTAGCTGCTGCTGCCGATACTTCGTCATAACGAGCACCCGCACGCAACACGGTGGCGTCGAGACCAAAAGTCTTGGCAAAGCCGCCATTCCACAAGATCAGCTTTTGTTCTTTCGACCAAAGCGCAAACGGACCAGAAATAGAGTCTATGGCATCGCGAAGTCGACGTTCCGCAGCCGTGACACGCGCTTCAGTGTTACGTTCGTCGGACACGTCAATCGAGACACCAATCACGCGGATGCGGTTAGGCTCACGACGGTCGGTTGCTGCACGACCGCGCAATTGTACATGCGTGGTGCCGCGTGTGGATTTAACAACCAGCACGACATCCAGACTGCCGATTTGAGCAGCAGCCGCAAGTGCCGCACGTAGCCGCGCGCTATCCTCTGTGCTCAATGATGACAAGACGTCTTGGGTGTCGAAGCGCCCCGCACCCTCAAGTCCGAATGTCTTAGCCAGACGTTGCGTTAAATAAACCCGGTCTTCGGTGATGTCCCAGTCCCAGACGCCACAGCTGGCCCCCTCGATCGCGATACGGAGGCGGCGTTCGGCGTCACGCATTTGGGTGCGCGCCGCGTGAAACCGCTCGTTTTGCCCGCGCACAATGAAGTAGATGCCAGCACCCGCGAGCATTGGTCCCAAGAATAAAAGCGCGAACATGATGGCGGTGCGATACCAGCCCATATCAATTGGCCCACGGTCTTGCGCGACATAGGCCACAAGTCCGCTAGCCGACATCGCGCTCCCGACCACAACTTGAGTGCCATCAGGATCTTGGGAAAAAATGCCAATTGGGCCGGTTGCACCATTTGCAGGCTGGGTTCCGTAAGCTGCTGCGGCACCCGTGCTAGGGCGCACGCGAAATGCAGGCTGGATGCTGACGTAAGCACCACTGGCATC
>JAYSRI010000442.1:0-7174 GCA_043721175.1 Alphaproteobacteria bacterium | reverse complement strand
GCAATGCAAATTGCACGACGCCATTTTCGATTGGAATGCCACCTGTGTTGAGCATTCCGACCTGTACGGTCTGACTGCCTTGGGTGCGCGCCGTCAAGAGGTCGTCAAACTGAATTTTTCCAGCAACACCGTCAACTGTTCCAAGCTCAATTAGAAAGTCGAGGTTTTTCGTTTCGATGGTTGCGCTAGACTTTATGGGTTGATCGCGGGACCAATTGAAGTTTGCAGTGGCGTCAACTGTGCCCTTCATGTCAGTGACGACGCCGCGCAAGGGTGGCAGCAGTGCCGCTAGTTCCAATCCTTGCCGTGTTCCGACGGGCCTGGGTGAAAACAATAAGTCGCTCGCTGCAATGTCGAGACTGCCCGATCCACTAGCTATGTCATGCCCAAATGTCAGTTCAGCCAACTTAATGCCGGTTGGCGGTTCCAAGGCTTGGGCGACAATCGACACCTGATTGCCAGCTAATATCCCGCTGCCTTTGACTTTCAAAGCGCCAAAACGAGCTAGTTTTTCGACATCAGTAATTAGGAGATCGTCGAAATCAAACGTTCCCGTCAGCCCGCGTGGTCCTACCAAAAAGTCCGCACTTGCACCTCCTGAGATGAAAACTGGCAAACCAATTGCTGAAACCTGCCCAAGACGGCCCTTTAATCCAATACCACGTGCGTTTGGCACAATATCAAGCGCGGCTTCGTTGGCCTTGACCGTGGCAGTTGAGCCATCTGGCATTTTTAATCCGAGGCCAAATTGAGTTGCCAGCAGCGAAAGGTTGATCCTGCCATTGTCGAGGTTGGTAAACGTGCCGGTGACATCACCAATGTCAAAGGTCTGCCCTGCTTCAACGCTGCCCATTCGAATGGATAAGGGCTGCAGGTTTGCGGATGCCAAGACTTCCGCGCCCGAAGCAGTCAATCGTGCAATCTGGCCAGCATTATCAGGGCACAGCCTGCCGCGAACCGATCCTGATGAGCGCGCATCACCGGGGAAAACACCACTTTGGGCACCAAAATTGAGACAGGATGGAGCCGTGATAACAGTGCCGGTGTCACCTGTGGAGCTGACACTCAAGCGCCCGTTTGCCGCAAGCCCAGAAAGACCTGTTTCACCCGATTTGAACGTCCGCGCGGTTAGGTCCAAATCCGTGTCCACACGGATATTTGGCTGTCGATTACTTGAGTTGAGTATGGCCGAAACGGGTCCACTAAGCCTGACATCGGACACACGCATATCACCCAAATTCGCCGAAGTCATTGCGCCCGCTAGTCGGCCATCTCCTACCCACTGACCGTTTGCGCGTCGGTCAATTGTCAACGGCCCCGATATGGTCAAACCATTGAGGCGATTGGCGCCAAACGCAACACGTTGCGCGCGCGATTTGAGATCGGCGCTGACTGACACTGCTACAGTCGGCGATGCCAAAATGAGCGCACCATTCCAGAATGGCTTGGGTGTGTTTGAGTTGACTTGGCCGATATTAGCTTGAAATGGCCCCTCCAAAGTCGTGTCGTCTATGACGTGGCGGCTTTCAACCCCGCGCCCAAATTGAGATACACGCCCAAGCTGGCCTGATGCTTTGCCGTGCACTGCCAGCCCACCGCCATTGAGAACACCGCCATATTGCAACGATAGATTTGTGTCTTCAAATACCAAAGCAGAGGCACCCAAGCGTGACGCGCTGCCAGTTAGCTGTCCTCCTAACTGTAGGCGGTTGATGTTTCCAGTGAGGTTTGTGACTGTATTGAAGCGCACATCGCGCAGTCCAACGGCGACGTTATTATTGCCCCCGCGCGCACCGCTAGCTGCACCGTTTAATGTCATTATAGCAGCAAGGCTGGGGGTTGGCCCTGTTGGGCCGATCAATCTGCCTACTGCGGTCAGATTGACGTCTGTTCCAGTCAATTCAAATCCAGAACGGGCAAGGCCACTGGCAGCCAATCGCCCAACAGATGTGAATTGCCAGTTTTCTCCCTGGCGGATCGCGCTGACATCTAAGTTGATGCGTCCGCGTTGGGTTACAGCACCAAAACCTGCCACTGGCCCAGCTGCAGTGACCTTGAATCGGTTGGCATCACCAGCCGCATTGAAAGCCAAATTTGCGCGATTTGATTGGTCGTCAAACTGCATATCGCCAGCAACACGCCCACTGAGTGTGCTGCCAATAGGAGCGCGCAGTTCAAATCGGTCGAGCCGCGCGCGAACTGAAGTTGGGCCATAGAGTTGCGCCAATGCGCTGCGCCCGACCATGGCTAAACCCTGTTCGCCAAACGTTATGCCATCTAAATTGGCGCTCAAATCACCAAAGCGCGGTATTGTGACGCCAAGCCGACCCGATCCAACGACATTCGCCGAAAAAGGTTCGCCTTTTTTCGCGCTAAACAGAAAGGCGGGCGTCGGCCCTCGTTCATTTGTCCAAGTGGCGCGCGCGCCCGAAGCGCCCGTTAGCAACAACGGACCATCCAGACTGATTTGGCCGTTGCCGCGTGCGTAAACGTATCGCAGTGCAGTCTGCATCGAAACTGAGCCATTCACTATATCCGCAAATGGTTGTGGTAGCCCCGACCTCAAACTACGCGTTGCCGCCTGCGGGATTGCCGCCTTGGTGATAACCAAATTGGTGCGGCCTTGAAAATCGTTCTCAGCCAGCGCTGTTAGGTCTTTTGCAAGAGTTGAAACGTTACCGGCGATTTGAATGCGTTGAACCCGTTGCAAACCATTCACGCCCAGCGCATCCGCCACAAAGTCAGCTTGCATGCGCCCACCGTCACTTCGAGCAGCACGGACTGAAAATCGACCTGTTTGTACTTTCAATAGCGGTGCGCTGACGTTTAGGGTGGCAAATGATCCAATGACGCCGCCACTTCCCCATCCGCTCGTGGCCCATGAACGCCCTTGATGCCAAAAAATTGGTTCGATCTGAAGATTAGTTGGCCCGACATTTAAACTTGGACCACGTAGGGCCACCACATCAAGCGACGAACGTCGTGTATCGATTTGCAACTTGCCTGTCTTGGCCGCTTCAACTCTTCCGGCGACTGTGCCGGTCAGGCCCAAAACGCTGTGGTTTAGGTAAGTAAGGCTTTGCCCCGCTGGCGCGATATAAAAACCGATTTCCGTTATCGGGTCTGGCGCAGATTTGGCCACGGCTCGAGCGGCAAAGCCGACGCGCAATGGTGTGAAAGCTCTGCCTTGAGCGATGAATTTCTCTGGCGGCGTTATGTCGGCTCTGCCGAGCCACCCGGCCCGCTCCCCGCCTGTGAGAGACAATAACGCCTTAGCTGGACCTTCGGGGGTCGCCATCGTCATAGCAAGGTTAGTCACACGAACACCGTCGATGCTGGTGACCTTGCGCCCTGTACTTGGTGTCATCAACGGCTTCAACGCACCAAAATCGACTTTGCCAGTCTTATCGAGCGCTATATTGATCGTCGCTCCGTCAATCTCTAGGCGGTCAATCGCCAAAATTTTGGCTCTTTTGTTGTAGTGCCAAACAAGCTGGCCGCTGCGAGTAGTGAAAGTCGGTTTGTCAGTGGAACCAATCCGCACATTGCGAATTTGTGCAGTACCCAACTGCAATTTGTCGATTTGAATGTCAGCCGAGATACCCTTACTGGCAAAAAATCCCTCGATGGTGGTTTCGGCCAACGGCCTTCTGACCAGCCAAACGATCCCTCCAAGCAATCCAACGACGCCCACAGTGATTACCCCAAAGGTAACCCCCGTTAACAAAATTTGTTTTGCGGACCGTGACTTGCGCGCAGCTACTACCTCCCCCGCATCATCGTTCGCGGGCAGTGACTCGTTAGGGGCGGGCGGCTTCATAAGTACGCTATAGACTGCTCGCTTTGTTTTCTCGACCCCCTAATACGCTAACAACAAGCTACCCATAAACGCCTCGCATGATGGCAAAAAAGGGGCAATAAATCGGCAAAAACCTGATTGCGCCTGAGTGGTAGACTTGATTGAGAAAAATTATTGTGTATTTCCGGCAACACAAACAAAAAAACAGCGGTTTTTGAGGCGAGTTGCGAAACTTGGCCTTAACCTGTTTCGGCTTACACTAGGCGGCTGAGACAGCTTGAAGGGAACGACCTTTGAAGTATGCGACCGAGTTAAGCGCTGCCATGAAAGCAGCGTATAAGACCAGTGTTTGCTCTTCTATAGGGCTGTGCATCATGGCGAGCGTTGGCATTAGTGCCGCGCAGGCGCAAAATGCAAACCTCGAGCATATGGCTTTTGCTGCGGGTACAAATCAGTCCGACCGTCAAACCATCTCTATCCGCGCTGGTGAAACTTTGGAGCAGGCATTGATTCGCGCCGGTAGCTTGCGCGATGATGTTACTTCCGCGCTACGTTCTTTGGCACGCACCCTCGATCCGCGCGATATTCGCCGCGACGACAAAGTAACAATTTTCATGCAACCAGGCGCTTCCGGCAATCGCTTGGCAGGCTTTAACCTTGCCAGTGGTGCCGAACGCTCCGTGACCGTCACGCGTGGCTTCGACAATGTTTTCCGCAGCCGCGAAATGACAACCAACATGCAGCGCAAAACGTTGCGGGTTGCTGGCGTCGTCGCAGAAAATGGCCTGGTCAATGCTGTGCGAGAGCAAGGTGCACCTGACCGCGCGGCTGACTCACTCGCTCAAGCATTTGCCTATGACGTCGATTTTGAGCGCGAAGTTGTGCCCGGCACCGAGTTTGAATTAATGTATGATCGTGTATCCGACCTACGTGGACAAGTGGTCCGTGAAGGTGAACCCGTGTTCGCCCGCATGACGACCGCAGCGGGGCGGACAATTCAACTTTATCGCTTCCAAGTTCCAGGTGCCGCCCAGTCTGACTGGTATGATGCGCTCGGGCGTTCTGCCAAGAAGTTTCTGATGCGAACCCCCATTAACGGCGCACGACTGACATCTGGCTTTGGCAATCGTCGCCACCCAGTCTTGGGTTATACGAAAATGCACGCAGGCGTGGATTTTGGCGCGCCAGTGGGCACACCCGTCCTTGCTGCGGGTGATGGCGTCATTTCGCGCGCTTCCGTGATGGGCGGCTATGGGAACGTCGTGGATATTGATCATGATACTACGTGGTCGACCCGCTACGGCCATTTGTCGCGATTTGCGCCCGGCCTTCGGCCTGGAGATCGCGTAACACAGGGTCAAGTTGTTGCTTATAGTGGCAATACGGGTCGCTCCACCGGCCCGCATCTTCATTTTGAAGTTCGTCGTATGGGGCAAGCCATCAATCCGATGGGGGTTGGGGTGCCAACCGGTCGTGCGCTGGCTGGCGATCAAATGGTGCGGTTTAACGCTTTTCGTGGTCGCGTAGACGATATGCGCCGTGATGCCATTGGCGGGTCAATGATCGCTCAAGCGGTTAGTGCTCCAACACGGGTTGCAAACTAACCCTCACTTACATCCGAATTTGCTTGGGGCTCTCGTCAACCGACTGGGGCCTTTTTGCTGTTTTAGCGGCACACAGATGTTAAAATTCGCTGCAGATGTGGTTCACAGGGGGTTCACACGCGTTAGCACATGCTAAGGTCTCAATGTGAGGGCGCTTTGCCCAGACAAGGACAAGCCAATGCGTCATGATCTCTTGATGTTGAGCGGAATAACTAGCGCACTCGCTGTGGTGTTGGTGACAGGCTGCACGCCCACCGTGCGCGTAGAGGTTCCAGATAAGCCAATTGAGATCAATCTGAACATTAACATGAAGATCGAGCAAAACGTGCGCGTAAAGCTCGAACGAGAACTTGATCGCGCCGCACAAGCTAATCCCGGTATTTTCTGAGCCTAGGCCAGATACTGTTTCTCCCTCGGAGTTTCTAACATGAAGTACAAAATCTTTGCTTCGATCATTGCAGCAAGCGCGCTTTTCGCCAGCGTCGCATCAGCTGTAGACAACAATGGTCCAATCGATACCGCCATGGCATCTGACATCATTGGTGAGCAAGCGGACGGCTATTTAGGCTTTGTACGCAACGCAACGCCAAGCCAAGCGGATCTGCAGCGCCGCGTCAATGAAGTCAATATTCGTCGGCGTGGTGTGTATATCCAAGTCGCGCGCGAGAGCGGTGAAACCTTGGACCGCGTGGCTTTGTTGCAAGCACTCCGCCAAATCACTAAGACTCCGGCCGGTGAGTATTTCCAAGACTTATCCGACATTTGGTGTGCGAAAGGGCCATCCAGCGATGTGCGGCAAGCAGCGGACAACTCAATCGTCATCCGCTGTAATGCGGCACCAACCAGCAAAGCCAAATAGTGGGCATGCCCGAAGAACTTCAAGGCCCAAAGCCAAAAAATGAGCCGTCATCAATATTCAGCGGTGGCACACTGATAGCGGTTGCTATACTGGGTGCCACGCTTTTTGTCGGCATAGTCGGATTTTGGATTGCGTCAGTTGCTGACAAATTGCCACCGATGAGTATGCATGGATGGATCGCCTTGAGCCTTGGTGCCATATTTTCGCTGGCGATTGGCGGCGGCTTGATGTGGTTGAGTTTTTACTCTTCCCGAAATGGGTTTGATGATCGCGCCGACCCCGGACGATTGCGTCCGAAAAAAGATAAAAATACGCCGTAACAAGGCTTGCTACAGCCCCCTTCTTTGGGCCACATGTATCCCATGCAACGACGCGCCTGAGAGCGACGAATAGTTTCGTGCATAGGGAGCTTAAAAACATGAACCTGCCTGCATTTGAAACAATCACGCTTCACGTCGCCGATAAGGTGTGCGTGCTGACACTGAACCGACCCGACAAAATGAACGCCTTCACAGGCCAGATGATGCTGGACGTAATCAGTGCTTTTGACTTCATTGACGCCAGTGATGAAGTCGGGGCTGTTATCATCACAGGTGCAGGGCGGGCGTTTTGTGCTGGTGCTGATTTGTCTGAAGGTGCTAAAACCTTTGACTACGATAATCGCACCGGCCGTCCAGAAAAAGGCGAAACCGGGTCGCTGGATCGGCTACGCGATGGCGGTGGACGCATGACCTTGCGCCTGTTTGAAAGCGTTAAACCTATTATAGGCGCTATCAATGGAGCCAGTGTTGGCGTCGGCGCCACCATGCAATTGCCAATGGACATTCGGATTGCATCAACAAATGCGCGCTTTGGCTTTGTCTTTGCGCGTCGCGGTATTGTGCCTGAGGCTTGTTCAAGTTGGTTCCTGCC
>JAYSRI010000441.1:0-2809 GCA_043721175.1 Alphaproteobacteria bacterium | reverse complement strand
TTACCAGTCCGATGATGGCTGAAATGCCAGCGCCGACAAACCAAGAAATAAATCCCTTCATAGCGGGCAATAATGCGCCCACACTTGCACCGGCATTTTTGATCATATCCTCAGGGCCATGTATGCCCAACTCATGCAGGCCGTGGGTGATGATACCACCACCGACCCAGAGCATAGCAACCATGCCGATATAGGTCAGCACTTGGAGAAATATTGGCATACCGATAACAATCCCCCTCCCAATGACGCGGACAATGCCAAATCTGGTGCGCGCCATGGCAGCACCCACATCGTCGGCTTTGACGATGATGGCAACAGCACCATAAACCGCTGCCGTCATCCCAAGGCCAACGACTGCCAGAACCATGCCTTGTATCCAAAGCGCTGCCGTCGCAACTGTCGACAATGTAATGGCCATAATCTCGGCGGACAGAATGAAATCTGTACGGATTGCACTGGCAACTTTTTCGTTTTCCAACTCCAGCGAGGTTTTGCCGACATCATCGTCCACCCCATCGCCGTCATCATCATGACCATGGACACCAAACAAATCGGCTACTTTCTCATAGCCCTCCATCGCCAGATACGCGCCACCGACCATTAAAAGCGGCGTGATTAACCAAGGCATGAAATAGCTCATCACCAATGCGCCGGGCAATAGAAACAGCATCTTATTCTTGGCGGACCCCATCGCGATCTTAGCAACTATTGGCAGTTCGCGGGCAGCAGCGAAACCAACTACGTAGCGGGGCGTTACAGCAGCATCGTCAATTACAATACCCGCTGCTTTCGTCATCGCTTTGCTGCCGGCCTTGGCGGCTTGGGCAGCGGCATCATCAAGGGAAGCCGCTGCCAGTTTGGCAATAACAGCGACATCATCAAGAAGCGCCAAAAGACCTGAACTCACGAATTTACCCTTTTTTCCGACAAAGGCCGACCCAACGATCTGCCCATCGCCCTAACTTCGCTTAGGGTGTGCCCCAGACTTAATTGCTAATAGCATACACAAATGCACAAAGGGAGTGACTACACCAATATGTGACCGCTACTGCCTAAGTGACTATCTGATACGCAATTGCCGTGATTTCATGGTGTAGCAGACACCCTTAACGCCTTGGCTTATCCGCATAGAGCGTGCTAACGCAATTGTGAAATAAAGTGTAACAGAAAGAGATCACCTTGAACGCCGAGACAAGTGACAACATTCCCCCCCGTGCGTCATCTTATACGTATGATGAGTTGATTGCCTGTGGTGAGGGCAAGCTGTTTGGGCCACAAAATGCGCAATTGCCATTGCCCAATATGTTGATGATGGACCGGATCATCTCGATCACAGATACAGGCGGCGCTTACGATAAGGGTCACATTGTTGCCGAATTGGATGTTCATGCTGGCCTTTGGTTTTTCGACTGCCACTTTAAGGGCGATCCGGTTATGCCAGGTTGCCTTGGCCTTGATGCGATGTGGCAACTGGTTGGCTTTCACTTAGGTTGGTCTGGGTTACCCGGTAAAGGCCGCGCGCTTGGCGTTGGCGAAGTGAAGTTTAGCGGCCAAGTCACCAATGATATCAAATTGGTACGCTACGAAATCGACATCAAGCGCGTCTTCAAGTCGCGGCTGATCTTAGGTGTTGCAGACGGCGCTGTTTTTGCAGATGGCAAACAGATTTATGCGGCCAAAGATCTTCGTGTGGGGCTGTTTCAGCCAGATGCTCTCTAAAGGATAAGCCAATGCGTCGTGTTGTTGTATCAGGCCTTGGTATTGTTTCCTCGATTGGCAATGATACCGCCCAAGTTACCGAAAGTCTGAGAACGGCACGCTCTGGCGTCGCATTGGCACCCGATCATGTGACGCACGGCTTTAAGTGCCAAGTGCAAGCCATGCCGCAGCTGAATTGGGAAAGCCTCGTTGACCGCCGCGCGGCACGCTTTTTGTCCGAAGGCATGGGCTGGGGCCATATCGCGATGCAACAGGCAATCGCCGATGCAGGACTAGAAGCAAGCGAAATCAGCCACGAACGCACTGGCATCATCGCAGGCTCTGGTGGACCATCGACCCGCGCCATCGTTGCAGCAGCGGACAAGACCCGCGAAAATGGCTCGCCCAAGCGTGTCGGCCCGTTTGCCGTACCCAAAGCTATGTGTTCGGGCGTATCAGCTGCACTTGCCACGTGGTTCAAGATCAAGGGCGTCAATTATTCGATCAGCTCCGCCTGCGCGACCTCGGCACATTGCATTGGCAACGCCTATGAAAGCATCGCATGGGGCAAGCAAGACGTGATGTTTGCAGGTGGAAGCGAAGATCTCGACTGGACGCTCTCTCTGCTGTTTGACGCCATGGGTGCGATGTCGTCGGCCTATAATGACACACCGTCGCGTGCGTCGCGCGCTTATGACAAGAACCGCGATGGCTTTGTGATTGCCGGTGGTGCGGGGATGTTGGTGCTGGAAGAATTTGAGCACGCCAAAGCACGCGGTGCCAAGATCTATGCCGAACTGACAGGCTATGGTGCAACTTCGGACGGTCACGACATGGTGGCACCGTCTGGTGAAGGCGCGGTGCGTTGTATGCGTCAGGCACTCACAATGTCAGGCGGACGCCATGTAGATTATCTCAATCCCCATGGCACAGCCACCCCTGTAGGTGACGCCAAAGAGGTAGGGGCCATTCGGGAGGTATTCGCAGGCGACATTCCGTTGATTTCGTCTACCAAATCGCTGACAGGTCACTCTTTGGGTGCAGCAGGTGCGCAAGAAGCGATCTACAGCCTTTTGATGATGCAAGCCGGCTTTGCTTGCGAAAGCGCTCA
>JAYSRI010000440.1:0-7204 GCA_043721175.1 Alphaproteobacteria bacterium | reverse complement strand
TAAACACGATCCAGAGCTGGAAGCCGGTATCGCCACCGCATTAGAGTTGTTCGCTAAAATGGGGAACATTTCGGCACGAAAGATGTTTGGCGGTGCTGGGATTTATCTCAATGGTTTGATGTTTGTTCTGATTGGCTATGGCGATATTTACTTGAAATCTGATAAAGCCAATCTCGGGCGATTTATTAAAGAAGCCTGCCCACCATTCATCTTCCATACTAAAGAAGGCAAGGCGATGGAAATGTCGTACCGGAAAATGCCCGAGAGCGCGCTCGATGATATTGAGGAAGCGCTTGCTTGGGGCCGTCTTGGCTATGAAGCCGCCTTGCGGGCGAAGACTTAGCTTTGAAGATGACCCCGCTTGAAATTGAGAAGGCGACAGCGGTCGGCTGGCCAGCTAGCCATGAAGGCAATATAGCGGGATGGCGTGTGTTCACGGGTCAAGAGCATCGCGCGCAAAATCTGAAACAGATTTTCTTGGGCCACGTATGCTCTTTATTAAAGTGCTAGATCGCCGTGCTTCATAAATGAAGCACGGCGATCTAGGCAGTGTGGGACGTGTAAATTCCGTATGGCCGTTGGACTTTGATGGCAGCAATTTAGACGCGGCTATAAATGACGTAGAGGCACATTACCACGCCCAAGGATTATTGCCGCAGTTCAAATTGGCTTCGGGAGTGGCACAGCCAGATGATTTGGCAGAACACCTCGTCCGGCGAGGTTATCATATCAAGAACGATACCCTTGTGATGTGTTGCGCTAACTCGCTATTGCCGTTGGAGCATGATGTCGAGATAAGCTGCCGTGTCACCGACCACTTCATCAATGTTGTCACAGAAACGAGTTCTAATCCGATTGACGGATACGAGCGCTCAGAGATTCTTGGTCGCGTTCCAGACCCTTCAGCCTTTGGGATGATAGAAATCGACGGCAATATTGTAGCGGTCGGCCTTGCAACTTTTACTGGCAAAAGTGCCGGCATTGCTTGCATGCGCACAAGACCGCAGTTTCGCCAAAAAGGTTATGCGCGCTCAATCCTTCGCGCCACAGCCAGCGCTGCGCGCGCGTCAGGCGCTAAGACGCTTTGGCTTCAAGTCGAAGCAGACAATTTGTCCGCTGTTAAGCTTTATTGCAGCGAAGGTTTTGATACTTCCTACAATTACCAAACTTGGCAGCGTGCGACATAATGTCCGGACATACGAAAATCGGTCTGGTGGCCTGATCCAAGGTTATTAATCCCGCGTAATGATTTGCAAACAGACCAGCCCGGCACAAACGCCGTCGGCTTTGACACACTGCACGAGGCATACCCATGGCTATGTACGAAACTGCTGAAGCTCTGAGCGCGACACGTCAGTTCGTGAAACAGGCGATGAAGGTACCAATGCTCGGTCCGGAGCACGAGCGTGATTTAGCAATCCGCTGGCGCGATGATCATGACGAGCGGGCTTTGCATGAACTAACTTCAGCCTACATGCGCTTGGTCATTTCGATGGCCGCGCGGTTTCGCAATTATGGTTTGCCGATGAGTGATCTGGTTCAAGAGGGCAATATCGGCCTAATGCAAGCCGCGGCTCGCTTTGATCCTGAGCGTGAAGTGCGGTTTTCGACTTATGCAGCTTGGTGGATCAGGTCTGCAATCCAAGATTTTGTGCTGCGCAATTGGTCGATTGTCCGCACAGGCACGACGGCGGCCCAAAAATCGCTTTTCTTCAATTTGCGCCGTCTTCGTGCTTTGATCAGTGACACGGGTGAAGCGATGATGACGCGCGAGAACCGCGATTATGTGGCAACCAAATTGGGCGTGTCAGAGCGTGATGTTGAGCAAATGGCATCGCGGCTATCATCATCAGATCGGTCGCTGAATGCGCCAATGTCAGAAGGCATTGATGGTGGTGGTGAGTGGCAGGATATGTTGGCGGATGGCCGGATATTACCTGATGAAGACGTGATGGAGCGACATGACACCCAACGTCGCTCGCAATGGATTGGCGAAGCGCTTAAGTCGCTCAATCCACGAGAGCTGATCATCATTCAGGAGCGTCGCTTGGTCGATGAGGGTGCGACGTTGGAGGCGTTGGGCCGCAAGATGGGCGTCTCCAAAGAGCGAGTCCGCCAAATTGAGCATCAAGCCATGAAAAAGCTCAAAGCAGCCTTAATCAAGCGTGTCGGGGATCCTGAAGCATCCGGTCTGATCCCCGACGTTTGAGGTTTCTATAAAGCGGCAATTATGCTCGCGATAGCGATCAACAAGAGCGCAACCATCGTCAACAGCATTCCAACCATCCGGCCAAACGATGTACCTTCGGTGTTTGATAATCCATAAGCATGCAATGCGCGCCCAATCGACAAGGTGATGCCCAGAGCGTGGATCACCCATGGCGTGGCCCCGACGCTGGCCAAAGCCAGCAGGCCGATCAGCCCCAAGGGAATGGTTTCCACGGCATTGGCATGGGCGCGAATAGCCAGCACCAAGGACTTATGACCGCCATCGCCAAGAGCGCACTTAAAAGCCCGCCTTTGGCGGATCACCAAAAACACCAGTGCCAAAACAATCAAAAGATTAATTCCCACATAAAGTGAGGCAGCCTCAATTGCATTCATAGATATTCCCTCCAGCAAGTTTACACAAAACGCGTGATTTCGACGATAGTCATGGATGAATAAAAGGTCAAAAAGCCGTGTTCAATTGTATCAAAGCTACGCACAAGATTGCAGTTTGTTTGTGCCAAGGTAGCCGCAGTGATTTGGGGAGGTGGGAATGTTGTCAATCGCAATTTCTGGAATTCTAGTGTGCGCACTTGCTATGCTGGCGGCTTATGCAGGTTTACGTGTGGCGCGCGCCATTCGCGATCAGTTCGACGAACTGATGCCTCAACGCATGGTTGACTATAGCGGCTTTATTGAAGGCGCACGTGCGCCCGAGTAAACTGACATAGATTTGGGGTGGTTTTTGCGCCAGACTCGCGCGATATCGTGCACCATGAACCAGATGCCAACAATTTTCATTGATGCCGACGCTTGCCCCGTAAAAGACGAGATTTATAAAGTTGGCGTGAGATACGCAATCAAATCAGTGGTTGTCGCCAATGCGCATATTCAAGTTCCAACCCATCCATTGGTTGAACGCGTCATTGTTGCCAGCGGCCCTGATGCCGCTGATGACTGGATTGCGCAACATTGCGGGCCGGGCGATATTGTCGTCACCCAAGATATCCCGCTGGCTGACCGCGCATTGAAAGCCGGCGCTCAGGCGATCGGTAACAACGGTCGACCTTTCACCACTGACTCCATTGGCTCGGCCTTGGCAGGGCGAGAGATTGGCGAGCATTTGCGCGCGATGGGCCTGACAACAAACGGCCCCAAATCATTTGGGGCCGCTGATCGATCTCGCTTTTTGCAAGAATTGGACGCCGCTGTTCACCGAGCCAAACGCGTGCTGGCGCTGGCGGCGACTAAACGTTGATCTCAGCAATGTCCGCAATGATGCGCTGGTGGTGGAGCATGCCGAGGACGCATTGGCGGCGCGATCAACGGCGTCGGGGAGCGTTCGCGGACGCCTGAAAAGCGGGTGCCGCCCGTTGAATAGCCAAACCCGCCGCCGCTATAGCTATAAGTTGTGTCTGTAGGGAACCCGGCTCCATACGTGATGCCGCCAGTGAAAAAGCTGGTCGGAATCATGCCAATCGGCTGGACTTGGGATTGAGGCGCATATTGGATAGTTGGTGCTGGGAGATAAACTGGTGCCTGCACATAGACTGGTGCCAGAGCTTGCGGTGCCATGCCAACTGAAACTGGAACCCAAACACCGTTGCAAGGAACGCCTGGGCCGCCATAGCCCGGCACACATCCAGACATTTGAATGGGTGCGCTATGAGTAGGCTGAGCATAAACCACCTGTTGGGGCGCATAGACAGGTTGAGGGGCAGCAAAAAACTGTGGTTGGGCGACACTGCCTTGGCTAACAATGGCGTGGGTCACGCGGACTGGTCCAACACAAGCACCAGGCTGAACATTGGTGCCTAAGACACATGGGTCGGTTGCACCAACCATTGGTGCATAGCCACCTTGGTGAGCATGTTGAGCCAAGGCTGGTGCGGAAATGGCAGCTGCGCTGAGCGCCAATAAAAGTGCGATCTTGGTCATTCTGACCCCCGAATTAGGCACAGCGCGTTCTGCTCCGGCCACGTTGAAACTGTCAATAATGCTACAAAGCGCGTATGACACTGCAAATCAAGGCTTTGCGCGCGTTAGGGGAAACACGAATATGTTGCGCATGTAGAACGCGAAACTGTGCCGTTTTGAAACAGGTTACCAATGTGCACAACGGTTAAGCCGCGTTTTCGAGTTTCTGACGTCATCGAGCTAATCGGCCACCCAAAAAGTCAAGCGACACACCTAAAAACACTTAAGCCGCGCATTCTCGGCTTCTCGGGGCGAAAACGGTTAACGCGCATAAAATCGGAAAGCGCGCATTGAGAGTATCGCAATCATCGCACAACCTCACCCCCATCCCGCATCCAACCAAAATCGCCTGCCTTTCGGCTTAGCGCCATACCAAGTCATAGCTGCCTCCTTTCTTGCAGCTCGAACGCGGACACTTCCTGCGGATCGGACTGAAGTGATGACTTATTCCTTTGCCTTCAAAAGCGCCGATGACGTTCAAAGGGCAAGCTGTGTCTCGATAATGCATGCATTCTGGCCGTCTTTACGAAGTACAAAGTATAAATCAATAGCATTTTCAACATATAATATTATTTGCAACCAATGACTTAGACAGACCGTACACTCTTATGTCGTCCATTTTAGCGAGCGAGGAAAAAATATGGAAATCGTCAATGGTTATAGCTGCCGTAATTGCACCGATGTGTCGTATGCCAAAAAGAACATTGATCCTGCCCATCCCAAAGATGGACCAGTGGGAGCTTCGAGCACAAATGAAGCCAACCGACGAAATTTTGCCGTTGAACTCGGCGGGGCACTAGCTGGACTGGGTTTGCAGGCGCAAGGCCTTCATGACCGAGGAGCCGCCCCTGAGTCGCGTTCCACTGTTGGCATGCGCCTCAACATCTTAGCTTGAAGAGAAGAGACGCGTTGCTTTGTTTGATGTGCCGTCCAGCCTGTTTGGATCAGTCGGGGAGGCAAATCTCTATGGCTTGGCGTCTACTGTTCATTGGTGTTGAAAAATACAATCGCTAGAGCAACGGTTCCCGTGGGTATGTCTCCGATCTAAATCGGCCAGAAAAGTTCAGTCTGCAATGCGCTAACGGTCGCCGTTTGTGCCGTTTTTCGTCTCCCACATAAGCAAACATTTGGGCTTTTGATCTCACGGAACTGAGCACGGTTGCGCTGTCATGCGTCTTAAGTGAAACCGTTTTGTTTAAAGCGTCCGAAAGGACTTAAAAGTGCCATCCGCGTAACCCTTCGTCCCAGAGGCGCGTAAGGACTGTTGCGCAACGCTGGTTATTCATTTGCCGTCGTGACAGGAGCGAAAAGTGGACGATCAGGCCCAGAATATTTTATTGCTAGTGTGTGCGTTTGCGATTGGGTTTTTGGTTCCCCGCGCCACCACATGTTCAGTCGCTGCTATGCGCGAAGTGCTGGGGAAAAGGACGGCGTGGCGGTTTGGCGGTTTTGCAATGGCAAGTTTAACCAGTGTTGTTGTTCTGTTGCCGCTTGCGTGGTTAGGCGGCTTAGCTGTGCAGTTTGCGCCTCAAATTGAACCCAGTGTTTTGATCGCCCTTGGCGGTTTTTTGTTTGGCGTAGGTGCTACAATTAACGGCGCCTGCGTGTTTGGCACACTGACGAAAATCGTTGGCGGGAACCTGTCTTGTCTGTTTGTCATGCCAGGTCTCTGGTTGGGTGCGGTCACCATTGGCGTGTCAAACCTTCAGTTGTCGCCAAGGATATTAGCCTTAAACGAGCTTGGCAGTTTCTCGTTAATGAGCAGTTTGGCATGGGGGCTTGCTCTTGCTGTGCTGCTTACCGGGCTTTGGTGGTTTGCCCGCGAAAAGCGCTTCAACAAAGCGGCGTTGATGTGCGGCATCGGACTTGTTGGCGGACTCCTCTACACGCTCCACATGTCTTGGAATTATACGACGGTGGTCAACGACTTTGCCAAACAAGTGATCATGGCACCGGCACGCATGTCCGATGGCCTTTTACCTTGGCTAGTCGGGACGGCTTGCCTCGGCGGTTTTGTATCAACGGTGCAAGCAGGCACATTCAAATTGGCCCGCCCAGACCTCACAACCAGTGCGGGCGCTCTAGTTGGTGGGTTTATCATGTCTTTTGGCATCGCGATGATACCGGGAGGCAATGATGGACTTGTGCTGTTCCTTTTGCCCAGCTTTGTGCCTGCGGGATTTGTTGCCTATTTCGCCATGAATATTGGTATCGCACTTATGCTCTAGGGTGAGAACCTCATTGGTAGTCGTGCCCGTTTAGGATCAGTCTAATGCTCAATTTTTTGGGAAAGCTCATCATTGGCTATCTGACGCAACCTCAAGCGAGCTGCGCACCCGGCATGCCAACCAGCATCCAAGCCCTTGAACAGTCCGCTCAAGCGGGAGACGTGTTATTGATTGAAGGTCGTGAGCGCATCAGCACCGCAATTAAATATCTGACCCAGTCGACGTGGTCGCACTCAGCACTGTGCATTGGGTACAATGAAGATAAGGCGGTTATGGAGTTTATTGAAACAGACGCCGCCCATGGCGTGCGGGTCGTGCCCGCCGAATACTACAAGGGCTATCATATGCGTCTTTGCCGACCCTCAGGATTAGCGGTAGAGGAAATCCGTTTGGTTTGCAATTACGCGACGGCTCGCATTGGCGACGTGTATGATGTCCGCAATGTGATTGATTTGGCCCGTTATTTGTTTCCCACGCCACCAGTACCGCTGCCTTGGCGGCGACGCATGATTGCATTGGGCAGCGGTGACTCGACCAAAGCAATCTGTTCGACGCTCATCGCCCAAACCTTTGATGCCGTTCGCTATCCGGTTCTGCCCAAAATCACCGAGGAAAGCAGCAATGATGCCGATTGCGTTGATTGTGTGCACGAAATCTTGCATATTCGGCACTTCAGCCTTTATACCCCCCGCGATTTTGACGTCTCGCCATACTTTGAGATCATCAAACCGACAGTGACCGCAGAGTTTGACTATCGAGCACTTAAATGGGCAGACAAAGCCAGCGCCTAG
>JAYSRI010000439.1:0-2813 GCA_043721175.1 Alphaproteobacteria bacterium | reverse complement strand
CATTTGGATGGGCTGACACGCGGCAAGTCGCGACACGCGATAGCTCGGCTAAAAATGGACGCATGTCCTTGGGTCCAAGCGCACAATTGAGGCCGATGGACCATGGATTCACGTGGCGCACGGAATTCCAGAAACCTTCAACCGTTTGCCCGGACAATGTGCGCCCAGAGCGATCGGTGATGGTCCCCGAAATCATGATTGGGACGCGGTCACCACGCTCTTCAAACACTTCCTCAATGGCATAAAGCGCTGCTTTTGCGACCAATGTGTCAAAGATCGTTTCAAGCATCAGAAAATCCACGCCACCATCGAGCAAACCGTTGGCTTGTTCTTTGTAGGCAACAACCATTTCATCAAAGGATGCCGCACGGAAACTTGGGTCGTTAACGTCAGGCGACAATGATAAGGTTTTGTTTGTCGGGCCAAGCGTCCCCACAACGACCTTTGGCTTTTCAAGGGTTTCAAACTTTAAGCACGCTTGGCGAGCCAATGTCGCAGCCGCATAGTTGAGTTCATAAACAAATTTCTCTAGCCCATAGTCCGCTTGACTGATGGAAGTCGCGTTAAAGCTATTGGTAGATAACATATCAACACCAGCACCTAAAAAGGCCTCGTGAATGGCAAGGATGACGTGAGGTTTGGTGATGACCAAAAGATCATTATTGCCCTTTAAGGGGTGGCCGTGATCAGCAAAACGGGTGCCGCGATAATCCTGTTCCTGCAAATCATAGGCCTGGATCATAGTGCCCATTGCGCCATCCAAAATCAGGATGTGATTTAAGGCGATCTCGTCAAGTTTGGCGACGCGCGCTGCGCTTGTAGCAAAAACGGTCATGCTGCGACTTTGTGCCGTGCAGGCGTGGTCAAGCCAAGGCGACGGCAGGTTGCCAAGGTCAAAGCAGCACGATTAAGCGTGTAAAAATGAAACCGATCAACGCCTTCTTTTTGCAGGTTCAAGCACAAGTCTGCGGCCACCGATGCCGCAACCATATCGCGCACGTCGGGGCTCGCATCCAGCCCCTCAAACGCCGTGGCAAACCAGCCTGGAATACATGTACCAGTTGCACTGGCCATTTTCGTGTAACCAGCCACATTTCCAACCGCCATGATGCCGGGTAACAGAGGTATGCTGATCCCGGCCTTTGTGGCTGCATCGCGAAACCGCAAATAGGCCTCGCCTTCGCAAAAAAACTGACTGATGCCCCGCGTAGCGCCCGCGTCTATCTTTGCTTTTAAGACATCAATATCGTGGCACAGGCTTGGGCTTTCGGGATGCTTTTCAGGATAGAAACTCACCGAGATTTCAAATTCACCGATCCGGCGCGCCGCCGCCGTTACCTCAGTTGCGTTCCGATAACCTTCAGGGTGGGCTTCAAATGCGGTGCCAGCTCCAGCTGGTGGATCGCCACGTAAAGCTACAATATGGCGAACGCCCGCGTCCCAATATTGGGTCAAAACTTCGTCCACCTCAGTGCGTGACGCTGCTACGCAGGTCAAATGCGCGGCGGGTTTCATCGCGGTCTCGTCAAGCACCCGCTTGACCGTCCGGTGGGTTCGTTCACGCGTCGAGCCTCCCGCGCCATAAGTGACCGAGATAAAGTCGGGGTTAATCGGTTCTAATTGACGCACGACATCCCATAAGCGTGCTTCCATGGCTTCAGTTTTGGGTGGAAAAAACTCAAACGAGATGATTGGCAAGCTCATGCAACGCTCCTTGACAGACCTGATGCCATTTTGGCGGCAGCCCTTTTTGTTGCCTTCCAAATGGTCACAGCCAAGCCTTCCTGTTCGGATTCTGGAGCGATACGTGTCGCGCTGAGAACGATCAAGCCAGCCTGCTGACACCAAGATGTGACCTCGGCGTCTGTGAAACCAAGGCGTCTGTGTGCATGCTTTTCGCGTAATTCTTCGAATGAATGAGGCGCGAAGTCGGCGATTAGCAATGTCCCGCCATCTACTAAAACGCGACTCGCCTCGGCAATCGCAAGACTGGGTTCGCGCAAATAATGTAAAACTTGATGAATTGTGACCAAATCAGCCGTTCTGTCGCCATATGGCAGTGCCAGTATATCGCCTTGGCGCACCGACAATGCCGTGCCGCTGCTGCCATCAAACCGCGCCCGGGCAAGTGCCAGCATCTTGCGGCTAGAATCAACGCCTTCCGCCCGTTTTGCATGATTTGAAAACAACTCTAGCATCCGTCCAGTGCCAGACCCCAAATCAACATGGAAATTGAATTGTTGACTACCAATGGCTTGCTCAAGAGCATTTTCAACTGCGTTGTCGGGCTGGTGCAATTTTCGTAGCGTTTCCCATTCTTCAGCTGCGGCCTCGAAGTAAGACTGGGCTTGTTGCTCTCGTTGCGCATGAACTTGGCTGAGCCGTTCCAGATCGCGCTTCAGAACGAAATCTTGCTGGGGTACTTGCGCCAAAATGGCTCGCGCAATTGGACCAGCACTACCGCTGTCGCTGAGCTTAAAGAATACCCAAGCTCCCTCGGGACGCCGCTCTATCAGTGCCGCTTCAGTTAAAAGTTTGAGATGGCGGGATACACGCGGTTGGCTTTGGTTCAAGACGGTAGACATTTCGCCGGCCGCCATTTCGCCATGCACCAGCAACGCAAGGATGCGCAGACGCGTTGGCTCGCCAATTGCACGCACAATTTCGATAATCTCATCCATTTACTTACCTCACATTTAGATATAAACATATCCTTATATGATTTGGCAAGACATTTTAGTGGAGTTACGGCGATTTGAACTTTGCCTTTGTTGAGAATGCCAATAAACCACGCCTATGAGCGATCAAAATAT
>JAYSRI010000438.1:0-2816 GCA_043721175.1 Alphaproteobacteria bacterium | reverse complement strand
TGATCGACGAAACTGACACTACCCATTGGTACGGGTGCGCGTCTGTTGTTCTAAGACGCCGGACGCTGCGCACGGCTATCGCGCAACAAAGTGGTCCTTTGCACCTTGCAATGACCAAGATTGAGAAAGGGTCCCACTATGGCGACCGGAAGTGTGAAGTGGTTCAACGCTGCCAAGGGTTTTGGTTTTATTCAACCTGATGCAGGCGGTGGTGATGTGTTTGTCCACATCAGTGCAGTGGAAAAAGCGGGCCTTAATGGCCTTAATGATGGCCAAAAAGTCAGCTATGATATAGTGGCCGAGCGCGGTAAAAATGCTGCGGCCAATCTTCAATTGATGTAGTCAATTCATTTTTTGATAGCAAGGAGAGGGCAGGGTCTTTGGCCGCTGCCCTTTTTTGTTTCCACAGCTTGACGACGCTACCGTCGCACACTCGCGCGCGCTCGTGCCAGCTTGCGTTTAGCTACCAGGATAGGGCCATCAATTGGTTCGGCGCGCCGCAAGACGGCTTCCAGTTTTTGACGTAAGCTCGCTAAGCGGTGTGGACTGGTTAGCTTAAGTCCACCTCGATCACGCACATAAAACGCGTCTGCCACACGTTCCCCAGCACTATCAATATGAGCGGACGTTATGTTGAGTGCCTCCTCATCAAATACCTGTGCTAGGTCGGCAAGCAAGCCGGTGCGGTCGCGTCCTGCTACTTCGATTATCGTGTCATTGGCAGCACCTTCATTGTCAAACATGATGAGTGGTTCAATAGCGAAGGCGGCGGTTCGATTGGTAGCTTTCAGGGAAACCTCAGCAGCGACAAAACTCGGTTCTTCCTTTTTGTCATGGTCGACGACTGCCAGTAATCTCTCTATCAGCCTCGTGATGACATCGGGTCGGCCGTCGCCGAACGCGCCCATAGATGGGTCTCGCAAAGCAAATACGTCAAAGGCTTGGCCGATGCGCGTGGTGTAAATACGGGCATCGATTACATTCGCCCCACTTGCGGCAAATACACCCGCCAGCGCCTGAAATAGACCCGGCCTATCGGTGGCAAGAACCATAACTTGGGTCGAACCGCGCTCAGGAGAGCGACGCGCTGCCACCCAAGTCGTTGATCCAGCACGCAATGCCTTGGAAATTTCCTGCCCATGCCAAAGGTGTTGACCAGCGTCAAAGCCCAGCCAATAAGCGTCTTCCATCGAGGAAAACCATTCAGCCAAAATGGGATCCGTGAGCGCCTTCTCGCGTCGTTCGTCGGCCTGTTCCGCCAGTTGACGGCGCACAAAGCCAACGTCGCCGCGTCCGCCGCGCAATGTCGCTTGGGTGAGTTGATAGAGATCGCGCAATAACTGCGCTTTCCAGTCATTCCACACGCCCGGCCCTACCGCGCGAATATCGGCAACGGTCAGCACCAGCAAAAGGCGCAAGCGTTCGAGGGTTCCGACTTCGGCCGCAAAATCTGAGACTGTTTTGGGATCACCAATATCGCGGCGCTGTGCGACTTCGCTCATGATCAAATGATGGCCGACCAGCCAGGCGACTAAATCAGTTTCTTCTGCGTCAAGTCCTAGGCGCCGACACGCGATATGGGCTGCTTTTGCGCCTTCAATTTGTTGATCGCCTTCCCCTTTACCGACATCATGCAGCAGCATCGCAAGGTACAGCGCGCGACGATTGGCGATGCGGGGAAAGAGTTCGGTGGAGATTGGTAGCTCTTTAGTCAACCGACCTTGTTCGATATCGGCAATATTGGCGATGCCGCGCAACGTGTGCTCATCTACTGTGTAGTGATGATACATGTTGAACTGGGTTTGCCCAACGATCCGGCCAAATTCAGGCACAAAGCGACCGAGCAAGCCAGTTTCATTCATGAGGCCCAGCGCCGAAGCGGGGTTTCGCCGTGACGAGACCAGCGATAAAAAGCTGGAGATCGCACGTGGATTTTCTCTCAGCGCGCGGACTTTGCTAACATGGCGACTGACGACTGCAATAGCACCGGGGTCAATGTCACGGTCTAGGGTATCGGCGACCAAAAATATGTCAATCAACGCCGTCGGGTCTGTTTCAGGCACAGTGCTAGACGCAAAACCGACCCGACCATTATCTTCAACAAAACGCTTGTCTTCGAGAGATTTCGGCAGTGCGGGCGTTACGAAAAAGCGCGATATTCCCCGTGGTCGTAATTTTTGGCGGTCAATTTCAAGTCGCGCCGAGAGCACCCGCGTCAACGTACCAACTTCTTTGGTGACCAAAAAGAAGCGTTTCATAAAGCGCTCTACAGCTGGGTTATCGGCGCGGTCGCCATAGCCCATACGGCGCGCCATTTCAGGCTGAAGGTCGAATGTCAGTTTCTCCTCAGCCCGTCCTGTTAGGAAATGTAAGTGACAGCGGACGGTCCATAAGAACTCGGCGGCTTGGAAAAATTTCTTCGTGTCAGATGCGGTGAAAATGCCATTGGCAATAAAGTCGTTGGTTTCGGTTACATTGTGGATATACTTAGCGATCCAAAACATGGTGTGCAGATCGCGCAAGCCACCTTTACCGTCTTTGATGTTGGGCTCCACCATGTAACGGCTTTCCCCCGTGCGACGATGACGATTGTCGCGTTCGGTTAGTTTGGCGGCAACAAATTCAGCGGCTGTTCCGTCAAAAAGGTCTTTGCGCAAGCGGATTTCTAGTTCGCGAAACAGTTTGTTGTCCCCGCAAACAAACCGAGTCTCCAGCACCGACGTACGGATTGTCATGTCTTCGCGCGCGGCACGCAGACATTCGGAGATTGTGCGTGACGCATGTCCGACCTTCAGGCCCATATCCCACAGCATATA
>JAYSRI010000437.1:0-2817 GCA_043721175.1 Alphaproteobacteria bacterium | reverse complement strand
GCCCATGCTGGTCACAGAAAACGCCTACCGGAACAAGCCAGATCAAATAGAGCGTTTGTTGCTCTTTGGCGCAGAACATTTGAAACACTCGGCGCATGTTAATGACATGATCAAAGCGATGTCTCTTGGTCGCGAAAACAAGCTGTTTGTCGAGGTTCGTCACAAAGTCGCTGACGTCATTGGCCAGCATTGCAACGCCGTGGTCGCCCATCAGTGGGAAAATAATCTCAACTATCTTTATTGGGAAATTCTATATCTCGGTTGGCCCCTAATCCACAATTCAACCGCTTTTTCTAATGTTGGCTATTATTATCCTGAGTTTGATCCAATCACCGGTGGAAAGGTCATGAATGAGGGCTTAGCTAATCATCATGAAGTCAACCGTACGCAATCGGACGCCATTCGAGAAACATTGTGGGGCCTCAGTATTGACAATCCCGCCGTACAAGCTCGCCATACAGCACTAATTGAGGAGCTTTTTGACTAATGGCACATGTGCGGTACTTATCGTTTGGCTGGATTTTAGGCGCATTTACCTGTTGTGTGTTTGCACCTTTGGGCTTGGTGAAAGCTCAATCCGTCCGCGTGGAGTCGGATGTCGCGCGATCCGCCCTACCAACACTGCCCCAGCGCCCGCCATCAGCTAAGGCCAAGGCTGGAAAAGCCACGGTACCGGCACAGGCACCTGCGTCAGGCCCAACTGGGTTGCCCAAGACAAGCGACGTGCAAGACCCCAATCGTTTGGGCTTAACAGGCGTGGTCTTGGGTATGCGCATCGACAGTACCATGAGCTATCTGGGGATAAATCGATGTGCCGTTCGCATCAAACAAGTGATGTTGGCGCTGACGGATAATCGGCCTGCCGCATATTATTTCGAACCAACCGCCAGAAATGCCAACCAAGCGCCATTGCTCATCACCCTTGAGAGTTTGAGCGGTGAGGATCAAGCTGCAGGGTCGCGCTATTCGATCCTGACGATCAATCCAGACTGTTCGGGTTTTTACACCCAAACCGTCAGCTGGCCCGAACCATGTGCCGATGTTGCCCGGGTTTCGTTTCCAAATTTCCGCTTTGATCGCCGCGTTGTCGTTAATGTGGATTCGTTTCGTGCCAGTTCGATGTTGCAGATGTCGGCGATGAAGACACCTGGTGGCTGTGTGACAGTCAAAAAGGAAATCTTCCGCTAGAGCAACACCAAACAAACCCCTCAATTACTCAATCGAGAAGACATGAGCAAACTTACCAAGAACCCATCTAAGAAATATCGAATTGGTATCACGGCAGACGTGATGGAAGATGGTGGGTTTGCCTTTTTCAGCAACGGATTGCGTCAGAATGTCTTGTTTCTATGCAAGATGTTTGCGGCCTCCCCGGATTGTGCTGACGTCATTCTTTTGACTAACCGGCAAGCTCCCGCCATTCCGGCTGACATGGGAATTGACCGGGTAACGGCGCACTTGATTGACCCCAATGGCCCTGTTTTGCCACTGGATTATTTGTTGATTGCCGGAACAGCTATCGACCCAATACACCTTAAAACTTACCGTGCCGCCGGCACCAAAGTCATCTTTTATAAGGGCGGTAATGCAGCCATTATATCCATGGAATCAACCATCTCTGCTACGCCCGACAAGGACGGCGAGCGATATGCTGATTATGATTGCATTGATGAAATCTGGATGACGCCCCAGCATGAACATACCTATAAGGGTTGGTGTGAGACTATTTATCGTTGCCCTGTGCGGATAGTGTCCCAGATTTGGGATCCATGTTTCTTGGGGCTACAGACCCAACAAATCCAAGACGATTTTGGCTATAAGCTGGGGCAAGAAAAGTGGAAAATCGGTATTCTTGATCCCAACATAACAGTGATGAAAACAAGCCATGTGCCGATCATGGTCGCCGAACATGGCTATCGTTTGAAGCCCGAAAGGATTGCGGCAATATACGTCACTAACGCGATCCAGTTTGCAAACAACAACCATTTTGCGGGCTTTATAAACCTGATGTCAGCTGCCAAAGCGGGAATCATGACCGTCGAGGGTCGCTTTGTGACTTGGGAATTTCTGACAAACTTCTGCAATGCTATCGTCACCCACCATTGGGAGAATGGCTTAAACTATCTCTATTATGAAGTGCTATATGGCGGTTACCCGTTGATCCATAACTCCGAATTCCTCAAGGACTATGGCTATTATTACCCCAGCTTTGAGCCAGAGCTCGGCGGCAAGGCTCTTGTTGACGCCATGGAAAATCACGACAAAAATTATGTTGAGTACCGCAAGAAGGGCGAGGCGCTTGCTGCTTCTTTGTCACCGACAGCGCCGCATAATATTGCGCTTCATGAAGGACTATTGCGCGCGATAAAATAGCTTCGCTACGGCGAGTTGGCAGACATGAAAAAGGGCGACCAATTGATTGGCCGCCCTTTTTGTTTGAACACAGAAGCTAGATCAACCCCGCGCAGCGTTACCGCGCGCCAGATTAGTGCATTGAGCCACCCAGTTTTCGCGATAAACGCGGCTACCGAATGTTGGCAGATTGTCAGCTAACCAGGCAACTTGCCCAATGTTCATAGTGGCGATTTGGTGGAAGTAGTAAATGCCTTGATCGTTGAGCCAAGCATTATTTTTTGGCCCAACGCCGTCGATCAGCAACAGGTCGTCCGGGTTTGAACGCTTGCGCGAACGCGGTGGTGCTTTTGCGTTGCCTGCAGCTGCCAGCGTCGCGGCCTCCAACTCATCGCCTGTCAGGCCAGCCAAGGTGGATGGTGTAAAGTTCTCGTTGCTGACGGGTTCTGGTTTGGCTTCAACTTT
>JAYSRI010000436.1:0-2820 GCA_043721175.1 Alphaproteobacteria bacterium | reverse complement strand
ATCGTGATGCTTGCGGTACTTATAGTTGGTATCATCAGCAGCGATCCTTATGAAAATGAATATGGCGAACCTCCGATGCGCTAGGATTCACGACTGGCTCAACCGCCATTCTGCCCACGATGGCGCAGCACATGATCTGCCAGCACGCATGCCATCATGGCTTCACCCACAGGTGCCGCGCGTATGCCAACGCATGGATCATGGCGGCCCACAGTGCGCAACGAAACTTCTTCAAGATTGCGGTTCAAGCTATTGACTTCATTTAGGATTGACGAGGTTGGCTTGATGGCAAAACGGGCGACAATTTCTTGGCCTGTGCTAATGCCGCCTAATACGCCGCCATTGTTGTTGGAGGTGAAAACAGGCCGACCGTTTCCATCTTGGCCACGCCGCATCTCGTCTGCATTGGCCTCGCCGCTCAGTAAAGCTGCGCCAAATCCTGCACCTATTTCAACCCCTTTGACAGCATTGATCGACATAAGAGCCGCCGCTAAGTCACTGTCTATCTTGCCATAAATGGGTGCGCCAAGGCCGGCGGGGACGCCGCTGGCGACGACTTCTAAGATCGCACCAATGGATGAACCGCTTTTGCGGACCTCATCAAGGAACGCCTCCCAAACAGGAACGATGGCCGCATCAGGTGCAAAGAACGGGTTTTCGCGCGTTTGGTCCCAGTCCCAATTAGCACGGGTTATTTTGTGCGGCCCGATTTGAATGAGGGCGCAGCGAATTTGAATGGTGTCGCCTAGAAACACTTTGAGTATTTTTTTAGCCACAGCACCTGCCGCGACGCGCGCGGCAGTCTCCCGTGCTGACGAGCGACCACCGCCACGATAATCACGCACGCCGTATTTGACGTCATAGGTGTAATCAGCATGTCCGGGACGCCATTTATCACGAATATCGCTATAATCTTTGCTGCGCTGATCGGTATTGTCGATCATCAAACTTATGGGTGCGCCCGTTGTAATGGGCCCACCTGTGCGGTCATCTTCAAATACACCTGACAAGATGCGCACTTTGTCGGCCTCGCGGCGCTGGGTTACAAAGCGGCTGGTACCTGGCTTGCGGCGGTCAAGATCGCCTTGAATATCGAGAGCCGTCAGGGGGATGCCAGCTGGACAGCCGTCGATCACACACCCAATGGCAGGCCCGTGGCTTTCCCCCCAAGTTGTGACACGGAATAAATGACCAAAGCTATTGTGTGACATGTAAAATCCATAAAGTATGGGGGAGCGCATTGAAAGAGGGTTGGGACGCGATGACACGACAAGAAGCTATTGCACGATTGGACCCCGAGTTGATTGCCTATCTTGATCGCCCCTCAGACGATCTGACGACTTTGCCTTTGCCATTGGCACGTAAACAAGCCAATGCTGCTGTGCGCTCCTTAGGTGGCAGGATAAAGCGACTTCCTGAAGTCGTCTCGATTGCAGGTTTGGGGGCTGATCCTGCGCTAGAAGTCCGCGTGCATCGGCCCCCAATTGCGAAGTCTAAAAGTGCTGTTTTGCATATCCACGGCGGGGGTATGGTTAAAGGCAGCGCCTTCGCGTTTGACGCTCGCATGTGTGACTTGGCTGAATTGCTACGATCAGTCGTCGTGTCCGTGGAGTATCGTCTGGCACCCGAAACTCCGTATCCTGGCCCCTTGCATGATTGTGTCGCAGCGTGGAACTGGATGATTGAGGCGGCAACGGGTTGGGGTTTGTCAAAAAGTGAATGCATTATAACCGGAGATAGCTCTGGTGGCGGGTTGGCTGCTGCCACGTGTCTTTTTCTGCGCTACACTGGTGGCGTCATGCCCATCGGACAAGTGCTAGTTTATCCGATGCTGGATTATCAAACGGGTTTTGGCGAAGAAAAGCAGGATAATAGGCTTGGTTGGACTAGCGCGAACAACCAGTTTGGCTGGCGTGCTTTATTGGGCAATCAAGCCTTGCCACGGGGTGATCGTCTCGGACACTATTCACCAACTTATGCACGCACATTTGCTTGGTTGCCGCCGACATGGATTGGGGTCGGCACCATTGATTTGTTTTTGGAGGAAAACGTCGCCTTTGCGCGCGCCATTGCATTGGCGGGTGGTGATGTGACGCTTTGCACTTACGCGGGTGCGCCGCACGGATTTATGAATATCCCGTCGCGCGTGTCACGCCGATTTTATAGCGATTATAAAGCGGCGTTTGATGTGATGGTGTCTTGATCACCCGCCACCACCGGCCACTCACGTTGCCTCACAACAGTAACAGTACAAGGCGCATGCGCAGCGACTTGGGCCGACACACTGCCCAATATGTTGCGGATTGTACTTTCGGCGCGTGCACCCATGATGATGTGGTCAACATGGTTGGCGCGCGCATAATCCAAAATTGCGTCGGCCGGATTGGCAGCTTCTGGCACGTGATACGAGATAGCTTGGTTTTTAAGGCCTAAAGGCCCTGCCCAATGTTTGAGCGCCACAATGCGCGCGACATGGCGGTTTGACGTAACGGCGGCTTTTGCAGGTTCAAGGCTTGGGTCGCTATCGCGCAGCACAGTCATCGCCACAACGCGCGCTTGAGGTGTGGATACCAACGATGTTGCGAGCTTCTCACGCAGGGCTACGCCGAGGGACCCGTTGATCGTTTTAGGACCAATTGCCACTAAAATAATGGGGGCCGACGAAAACTTGCTATTGGTCGCAAGTTTCTGCGCTGGTGCATAGGTTTCAGGATTAGATTTGCGCCTCTGTGCTGTAAACCAGCCATCTTGTTGCAACTTAATGGCGCGGGATGTTAGCGGTATTTGATCGGGGTTTTTAAGATCAAACGCCAGTTGCGC
>JAYSRI010000435.1:0-2821 GCA_043721175.1 Alphaproteobacteria bacterium | reverse complement strand
GTGGCCTTCAATCTGAATATCGCCGGGTGCAGTCATTGAACCACTAATAACAGCGCCAGCCGCAATCACCGACGTGGCATGGCGTATTGTTGGCGTAGCAACGGCCACTGGCACATTTTCGGCGCGCGTATTGGGAATGACGACACTTTCGACGTCTTCGAATTTATCTTTGGACTTGAAGTTCCATAAGGCCATTTTCTACGGTCTCGCATTTGTTAAAGCGCCGCCCTTGTCGCCTAAGCCGCTGACAGGTGCAACACTAAGATTACTGATTGGGGAAGAAATACAGGATTATTCAGTGGGTTTTTGCACCACCTTTAGGGCTTCTTCTGCGTGACCTGCCACCTTGACCTTGCGCCAGATGTGGGAAACCTTACCCATGGGGTCAATGATAAACGTCGAACGCTCTATGCCCATGTACTTGCGGCCATACATACTTTTTTCCACCCAAACGCCAAAGGTTTCAGCAACTTGGGTTTCAAAGTCAGAGCCCAGCATTATAGTCAGATCGTATTTCTGGCGGAATTTCTTGTGACTGCTGAGCCTGTCTTTCGAGACACCGATAATAACAGCCCCCGCAGCTTCAAAGGCTAATTTGTGGTTTGAAAAGGCTACTGCTTGCGATGTGCATCCCGAGGTATCGTCTTTGGGATAAAAATACAGGATTATTGTCTTTCCTTTTAGACTTGAAAGGGTAACGCTATCTTCGTCATCTGTTGGTAACCAAAAATCCGGGGCATTTTGCCCTATAGTCACTTCGCTCATGGTTTTAGCCTCGTCTACACAGCACGACAGTCACCCCGACGACGCCCATAGTCTGGTGGCCGACGACGCGCAACTGTGCCTGCACGAGGCACCTGTGGACAACCTCCTGGGAGCAACCGCTGAACGTTGGTGGGATGATGTTGCTGACAGCGTTGAAGAAGCGGAGCGTTCGTCCAAAGGGATGGCAGCGATCAGGTTGAAGAAACCGAAAACACGGCGTCGGTTGGGATACATCAACGAAACCCTGATGCTGGGACTCGGCCTCAGTGGACTTGTTGCTGGGTATGTCGTGTGGCGATTGGCTGACGGCAGTTTATCAATTGCGGTCACAAAGCCGCTTGTTGAAGCTGAGCTTGGACGGATCATTGGAGGTAAAACGCAAATTGGCGATTTGGAGGTTGCTTGGGACAATCAACGACGCAGTTTCGTCGTTACAGCCAGCCAAGTTAGCGCTTATTTGGGGGAGCGGCCTTCACCACTGGAAATCGACCGCGTTGACTTAAGTTTGAATGCACAAGCATTGTTACTTGGGAAGGTTTCGATTTCTAAGGCCCAAGCAAGCGGAGTTCGGTGCGTCTTAGTGGTTGACCGCGAAGGCCGCAGTGCAATTGGCTTTGGCAGCGAAACAGACGCGCTAACATTACCGCGCAAAAAAGGCACCGCCATTAATTTAAGAAGCACATTAACAACACTTCGCAAAATATTGCTTCAAAACGATAAAAACTCTGCAATAGAATCGTTGAGCCTGGTCAATGCGCGTTTGCTCATTGTTGATCCCGATACCAATCAACGACTCACTCTTTCAAGCGCACAGTTGAAAACCTATTTGGATCGTCAGGGCGTTGTAACTGTCTCCGCTTCGACCCTTTTGGCAACTACACCTGCATCGGTAAGCATTGCTATTTCGGCGTCTGACAATCCAAATGAAAAGTTGGCTGTTGCCGCAGTTTTCAACCAACTGCAGCTGTCGTCATTGCCAGCCAGCCTTCGCCAAGGCCTCTTGAACCGCGCTCAAAGAGACACCGCGCCAGTTAGTGGATCGATAATGGTACGGCTGGATGGTCGCCCTAGTGAACCCATCGACGTACGCGGGCAACTCGGGATTGGGAGGGGGCAGGTCCAAGGCATTAATGTCAACACAGCAAGCGGTTCATTCGACTATCAAAGTGCACCCAACAATCTGGTTGTAAACAACTTTAACGTCGACGGCCCCCAAATCCGTATTTTGCAAGGTGAGGGCAAATTAAAACAGGTCCGTAATCAACAACAAAATTTATTGTTGACAGCAAGGGTCCTCGATTTTTCCACTCCACTTTCTGGAAATTTGACCAGCCGTGAGTTAAAATTCCAAGGTGTTTTGGATGCGAGCGGCATGCCTGTTTCAGGTCGTCTGTCGGCAGCAGCGTTTGGCTCTGCACGAGCTGGCAAGTTTGATTTAAACGGTTCAAATGTCGATATGACGCTGAACGTTGCCAATCGCGATAGACCAAATCAAATCACATTAAACGTGAGTGCAAACGAGGTGCGCGATCTCATGCCAAATCGCAGCTTCAACGCGTCAAACCTGACGCTTGCAATTGATGCAATAAAACAAGGCGGTGGAACATCCGCCCTGTTTGATGTTCGAGCAGTTTCAGGGCGTTCGGCGCAGTTAGCATTGAAGTGGGGTTCCCAATCGATTGACGCCAACACGGTTGATTTTAGTGCCAACGGTTTTGTGCGACCAAATGGCTCTGATCTGTCTTTACCCCGCGCGGCAACATTGAACGCCAACACACTCGGCTTTGAAATAGCACAGGTTGCTGGCACCCAAAACGGTCAGATTGACGGCTTAGCACTCATCTTTAACGATATTGGGACGGGGCGTTCTAGCGCAAAGGGTAAAGTGGGAAGCCTAAACCTACAGGCACCAAACTTTGGCACCTTGGCGCTTGCTGGCAAAGGTGTGGAGTTTGATGTTTTGCAATCAGGCCCCACGGCAGCAAGGCTCTCGATTTTTCGGGCAAACCAGCTGGGCGTGAAGCGCAATGGTTCAAATTTCGACGCTGCCAATTTG
>JAYSRI010000434.1:0-2825 GCA_043721175.1 Alphaproteobacteria bacterium | reverse complement strand
TCCCACTCGATTGGGTTAGAGAGAAATTGACACCACTATCAGGCCCTTGAATACTTTGGCCCGCGACTTTGGTAAGTCGCGATCTACTGCATGAACGCTCCTAAGGGTTAGCTGAGCGCGCTGGAAACGCGTTCACAATGGGTTGTAGCCAAGCGCCTAGAGTGTCCCAGCCGCCTTCGTCACTCATTAGACCCAAACGCACGATTACGAGGTCTTTGGACGGGATGACGGCGATTAGTTGGCCTTGAAAACCTTGAGCTTCAAATGAATCATACGGGCCATCTTTGAGTACGCCCGACTTGTTAACGGGGCTGAGCCACCAATGTGCGCCATAGTGGGTGGCGCCTTGCGCGGTGGTTGGCGTTCGCACAAAATCAACAAAGCCTGCAGGCAAAATGCGCTTACCGTCCCAAACGCCGTCGCGCAAATGCAACAAGCCAAAGCGCGCAAAGTCTTGGGCCGTGGCTTGCAGCAATGACGAGGCGTAAAAATTACCGGCCAGATCAAACTCTGCCGCTGTGCTGTTCATGCCGATCGGTCGAAAAAGGCGATCATACATGAAGTTGCGCAATCCTTCTTTGCCGTTGGGATCGCGAAGTGAGCGCGGTGCGATGGCGCGCCCAACGGCTGCAGAAACCAGATTGGTCGTGCCCGACGAATAGCGCCACTTTTCTCCTTGTGGAAATTCTTGGGGCTTATCGGCAACATATTCGACAATGTTTTCGCGACCTGGACCAAACAGCATCTTGGCGGCATCGTTTTGCACCGGGTCGTCATAGCCGTCTTCGCGCCAACGAAGACCATCGCTCATGTGCAGCGCTTGACGGATCGTGATATTGCGCCGTGGATCATTATCGTCCCACATCGGCTCATTGAGCGGGTCGTCGAGCTTCATTTTGCCGTCCGCCATGGCAATGCCAACAATGGCGGCGGTAACGCTTTTGGCCATCGACCACGAGATCAGCTTTGATTTTTCGTCAAAACCTGCACCATAACGCTCGGCGACAATGCGCCCGTTATGCACAATGATAACGGCTCGGGTCTCACCGATTTCTTTGACCTGCCCACCAAAGGCCTTGTCAAACTGAGCTTTGATAACCGCGTCAGCCCCAGCGGGTGCAGGTCCGCGCGGCCACGTGATTGTCGGGAAGGGCACACCGGCGGGCTGAGCGCGCAACGCAACCAAAGGCGTTTGTGCTAGTGCCTGTGCATTGGCTTTGGCGCCGTCCTGCGCCTGCGCAATCCCCAGTGTTACGCCAACACTAATAGTCAGCAAGGCAACGCCCACTGCCAGACGAGCGAAATTTGATTGCACTCTTGTGCGGGGACGCGTAGCGCGATGCATTATATGCCTCTAAAGTAAGGAACTGGACTGCATGGCGCAGGCCAGTTTCGTACACTCTTATAATGTGATGGGCCACTTGCGCAAACTCCCTTCTTTCTCAAATGTCGTCGGCGCGGTTTTGCTGGTGGTTTTCGTTGTTGCATTGGTTGTCGGCTATCAAGCCCGAAAGTATGGGCAAATCGCGGCTGGCTATGTTGCGCGCCAAATGTGCGGCTGCCTTTATGTTCAGGGGCGGGACGAGGATAGCTGTCGGGCCGAGATCGGCCCACAGATTAAAGGGGCGCAAATCGTTTACATGGAAGAGCGCGTGATCGTTAATTATTCCGGTCTCGACCAAGCTGAGAGCCGCCTCGTACCCGGCTACGGTTGTAATGTGCAGGACTTTGTTGGCTCCATGCCGTCAGGCGTCCTCAATGGCACAACTTACAACGACTAAATGTCGGCAATAACTAATTTGGGGAGTTTTTTATGATCGTTACGACCACGCCCTCGATTGAAGGACGCGCGATTGTTCAATATTTAGGTGTTGTTGCTGGCGAAGCTATCATTGGTGCCAACATCTTCCGCGACCTATTTGCAGGCATTCGCGACGTCATTGGTGGCCGCAGCGGCGCTTATGAACAAACGCTGCGAGAAGCACGCCAAGTTGCTATCAGCGAATTGATCCAAGAGGCCAGCTCGCTTGGGGCCGATGCGGTTGTCGGCGTTAGCGTCGATTTTGAAGGTGGCGTGCATCAAGGTACTATGATGATGGTCGCCGCATCTGGCACAGCGGTAAAGCTAGCGTGAGTAAGCCTCCATTCATTGTTGCGATTACAGGTGGGTCGGGCTCTGGGAAAACCACGACGGCGGGTCAATTGCTCGAATTGCTCAAGCCATTGCAGGCTCACCTTATTTCCCAAGATGATTATTACAAAGACAGCAAATCGCTAGCCGGTTTTGATCCTGCAACCTACGACTTTGACACCCCAAGTGCACGCGATCACGCACTTCTAGCCAAGCATCTCAAGGCATTGCGAGCTGGCAAAGCGATTGATGTGCCAGTCTATGATTTTACCATTCACGGGCGCAGGGAAGCGACGCAACATGTGGTGCCCGGCGACGTGATTGTTTTAGAAGGCACGCACACGTTGTGTGACCCTGTGATTTTTGCTTTGTGCGACCTGAAAGTTTACGTCGATACACCCGACGATATTCGTCTTTTGCGCCGCTTACTGCGCGATATTCATGAGCGTGGCCGCACACCAGAGACTGTGGCGAACCAATATCTGGCAACGGTCCGCCCGGCTTATGAACGCTGGACTGGGCCAAGTCGGTTGAATGCTGACCTGATTGTGTCAGGTGGGCTAGGTGTAAAAGGCCCCAAATCTGAAACGGCATTTGGGGCCGCCGCTCAAATAGCGGCAGCGATCAAAAAGTCGCTACACGTTATTGTCTAAGCAGCGCCCGCCAACACGGGCGAATTGGCTTCAATTTGTCC
>JAYSRI010000433.1:0-7246 GCA_043721175.1 Alphaproteobacteria bacterium | reverse complement strand
TGGCGACGATGGTGGACTCTGACGCACCGTCGCGCAGTGTGGCCCCTTCCGCACCGAGTGTTACCACTAATATGCCGGGGAGATTATGGAGTTGATTGCCATAGAAGGCCGCCTCGGTTTGGTTGACCACAATCAGGTCCGCGCGCTCAAGAACGCTGGGCGAGACAGGTTGCGCGGGGGCCAGATTGATGGCGAAAAAGCCCGTGACCTGACCGGCTATAGCTTCAATTGTGCTTGTGGGAATTTCTAATTGGCAGATGGTCGCATCGTAATTTTGCTTCCAGAGATCGCTCAGTTGATCGGGTCTCACACAAGCATTGGCACCCGGTGCCACGACAATTTGATTCTCGCCATCGGCTGCAACGGCGATCAGAGCGACACCTGTTGGGGCGTCAGGGTCCACATAAACGCGTGATACATCGACACCGCCGCCTCGCAATAGGGCCATTGCAGTATCGGCACTACTATCAGCACCAACACAACCGACTAAGCAAACACTGGCACCAAGGCGGCGCGCGGCGAGGGCCTGATTGGCACCCTTGCCGCCGGGATGATAGGCCAGAGTCGCGCCGCTAATTGTTTCGCCCGCGCGGGGCAAAGTGGCGGCCGTGGCGACAATATCAAGATTGATCGAACCAATAACGACAATTGAAACTGGCTTCCTCATAACGCAAAAGCGCTTTCCAGCAGCGCAAATATGCCGTCAGCGTCGATGTGCGTCACCCAATGGGCATGAAACGCTGCCCCTTGGTAGTCAGGCCGAAACTCCACTGCGGTATGACCACGCGTGAGGTCTGAGGCCGTTTCAACGCGGATTGAACAGGGCCGCAATGTGAACAGCTGTGGTGCGATCAAATAGGCAATCACGCACGGATCATGCAGGGGAGCGCCGGTAGCATCCTCCATATTGCCGGGCAATGAGTTGGAGAAATGCAAGGTATTGGCAACCAGTGCCGCGACGCGATTGCCCAGTGCTTCAATGGCAGCAATGCGACCTGGCGTTGCCCGCACCTGATGCGTCGCGTCAAGGCCAATGACCACAAGCGGGCAGCCTGCCGCAAAGACGATGGCGGCGGCATCAGGGTCTGCGTAGATGTTATATTCTGCGGAGGCGGTGATATTGCCCCCTTCGGACCTTGCCCCACCCATCACAACGATCTCTTTAACATTCGCGCAAACATCAGGTGCTTGTGTGAAGGCGGCAGCGATATTGGTCATCGGGCCAGTGACAGCTAGCGTCACGCTGCCTGCTGGACGGCTCCGCAGCGTTTCTATGATGAAATCGACAGCACCTTGTTTTTGCGCGCCAGTGTCGGGTGCAAACACGATGTAGTCGCCAAGTCCTTCTGGCCCATGGAAATCGTCAGCCAACACAGGTGCCCGCACCAGAGGGCGATCAAGGCCGCGATACACTGCCACATCTTCGCGGCCTGCCACTTGGCGCAACAAGCAGGCATTGCGGGTTGTATTTTCCAACCCGACATTGCCTGCAACAGTGGTGATACCCAATAACTCGATATGCCTGTGTGCCTTAAAGGCCAGCATCAGCGCCACGGCATCATCGACACCGGGATCACAATCAAGGATGACGTGCCTAAGTGGGGCGTTGGTCATGCGGTTCGCGCAGCTTTGTCTTTATCGTTGGTCGCTTTGATCATGGACCGAACTGCTTCCCACTGGTTATCGTCCCAAGCACGCAGTCCTGAAAAATTGCCACCCGTAGCTTGATAAGCAGCGCCATCAATCGCGATGGTTTGCCCGTTTACATAGGCGGCTCCGGGGGCCATCAGGAACACAGCTAAATTGGCAAGCTCGGTCATTTCGCCGACCCGGCCCATCGGATTGGCGTTGCGCTCACCACGCTCCATGCCGCCATCGGGCGCCAACCGGTCACTCATACCTTTGGTCGGGAAGGGGCCAGGTGCGATGTTATTGAAGCGGATATTGTAGCGACCCCATTCAACCGCAAGGCTTTCAGCCATAGCGCGAATGCCTGATTTTGACATCGCGGATGGCACAGTAAACGGCGAGCCGTTCCAGACCCACGTGGTCAGGATATTGATCACATTGCCCGCTACCCCCGCTTCGATCCAGCGCTTGCCAACGTCAAGGGTCATGTAAAATGTGCCTTTGAAAACGATGTTAGCAATCGCATCAAAGGCGCGCGGCGACAGGTCTTCGGTTTTGGAAATGAAATTGCCTGCTGCATTATTGACAAGGCCAGTGAGAGGCCCGCCATCGGCCCAAATCGTGTCCAGCGCTTCCTTGATCGCTTCAGAGCTGCGAATATCGCACGCCACCGCACCGACCTTGCCGCCATGACGGCCCATGAGTTCGCCGGCGGTTTCTTGCAAAACGCCACCGCGACGGCCCAAGATGTAAACTGTGGCACCCAGCTTTAAGAAGGCCTCGGCCATTTCTTTGCCAAGACCGGTTCCCCCGCCAGTGACCAGAATACGCTCGCCAGTCATTAGGCCATCTTTGAACATGAGTTTGCTGGGGTCCATGGATCAATTCCCTATTTTATGTGAGCTTACTTTGTTGTGTTGATTTTGAAAGCCTGAAGTCTGTGATGTTTAGCCAAATTCAGCCGCTGCCGATAGCACCGACATTGGTGATTGTCTCAGGGCAACAAAGCCTGCGATCCCGCCCGCCAATGCAAATAGCCCCACGGCACCACCAATGATTGCCCCCAATAGAGGCAGGTTCAAAACCCACTCAGCCTCTAAAACCTTGGTGACAACGCCGTAGGCAGCACCAAGGCCAATTCCAGCTCCCACCAGCGCCGCAATCAGGCCCGCACTGGCTTGCTCAATCGCCATAGCGCCAACAATGCGCGCATGGCTGGCACCGAGGCTTTTTAGAATGGCAGCTTCATAAAGCCGTCGCCGTGCGCCCGCTGCCAACGCCCCTGCAACTGCGGCTACGCCAGCCCCAAGTGCGACCCCCGCGATCGCTTGAATGGCAATAGCAAGGCTTTCAAACAAATCCGCTGCCGCGGCCAGTGCGTCTCGGACCCGCACAATGCCGACGGCGGGAAAGTCTTTGGCTAAGGCTGTTGTAATGGTGGCTTCTTGTGCGGGGTTAAGGCGTGCAATGGCAAAGTGGCGAAAGGCGGCACCTTCAAATGCGCCCGGCGCAAACACCAGTGCAAAGTTTGCGCCAAATCCTGCCCAATCGACAGTGCGTAAATTGGCGATCTTAGCGTCGATCTCGCGTCCTGAAACCAGAATACCAATGGTGTCGCCAACTTTTGCACCGATGCCTTGAGCGGCATCAGCCTCAATGCTGACCTGTGCGTTCACGGGATCATTCCAAGTGGCGGGCCACCATTTTCCTGCTGATAATTTTGTGCCGTCGGGCATATTGGCTAGCCACGTGGCACCAATTTCGTTTTCGACAAACCAGCGCTCTGATGGTCTAGCTTTGGCGGGATCAATCTCGACGCCATTCAGGCTAAACACCCGCACAGTCAGCACAGGGGTGCGGCTATAATCTTTTGGTTTCAGGTTAGGGGCGTTGGCTTTGATCAGAGCATCAAAGGCTTGGACTTTAGCGTCTGGGATTTCTGTGTAGGCAACACTGGGGGCGCTGGCTGGTGCTGTATCTCGAACTTGTGCCACTAAATTCGATTGAATTTGTCCCAGTGCCACTAGGAGAGCGAGGCCTAGACCAAGGGCAGGTGCCGCCGCAGGTGCCAGTGATCCTGGCCCTCCCAATGCCGCCAAGCCCAACCCCAATGCGCCACCGGGCTTAGTCGCAGCCCGCGCCGTTAGCTGTGCGAGTTTGCCTAAACCATAAAATATGACCCAAGAGACACCAGCTCCTAATGCTAGTAATATTGCCATCGCGGGGTTTGGGCTGGTCAGTGCGTAGAGACCGCTTAGTGCCAGCAAACCTGTCGCCGCTGCAATCCGTTCCGGCCAAGGTGGCGCACTATCTCCGCCGCCGCCGCGCAACAAATGCGAGGGCGGTGTTGCCCGAGCGCTGCCAATCGGCAGGGCCGCAAATGCAAAAGCACATAACAGACCAATACCGCCCGCTGCTGCCAACGGTTTTGGAAACAAAGCCAGATCAATGGGAATTGGCAAAGTTGAACCGTAAGCATAAGACGTCAAGAAAGGCGCTAATCCGCCAATTACAATACCCAAAAATGCCCCCAAACAGGCCAGTACAAAAATTTGGATACCGTAAGCTAAACGCACATCGCCGCCCGACGCACCCATCGCCTTTAAGATCGCAATCGAGCTTCGGCGGGTTTGCAAATGCCCGCGCACAGCGCCAGAAACGCCAAGACCGCCTGCCAGAAGTGCGGCAAACCCGACGCATGACAAAAACAGCTCCACTCGGTCCAAGGCCCGACCAAACCCGTCCGCTGAACGGGCTTTATCGCGCAGCGCTTGCTGGTCAGTTGGAAAGGCCTTCTCGAACTGCGTTTTGACTTGTAGCGCAATGGCAGGATCGGTGAGTTTGGAGCGCAGGCTTGTAGAGAAAAGCGAACCTTCTTGGGCAATCGACAACGGAACAAGTGCGGCACTTGAAATCATCAAGCGCGGCGAAAACGCAAAGCCGCGCCCAAGTGCATCTGGCTCTTTAAGCAAAACCGCTCGAATTTGCACCTTGCCATACGGCAAATCAAGCGTGTCGCCGACTTTCAACTTGAAGGCGTCTAGCAATGCTTGCTCGGCGACGCCGCCCCAAACCCCGTCACTCAATTGTATCATCGGCTGCAACGGGCCGGCTGGGGATAACGTCACCCTACCTTCCAGCGGATGGTTGCTTTCCACCGCCCGAATTTGGATCAAGCGGCGCATATCGTTGGCGTCACCCATCGTGTTGGCGTCGGTTGCAACCGAAACTTCCCCAACCGCCTTGAAAAACTGAATTTGAGCGGGGCTGGGTGAACGTTGACGTAAACTCAAGATAAAGTCGCCGCCTAATATGCGCCGCTGTTCGCTCTCTAAGCCCGACCGAAACGCTTGCGCCATGCTGCCCGCTGCGGCAATGGCTGCGACCCCAATCGCGAGACAAACCAAAAATAACTTGAAGCCCTTGATACCGCTTCTAAGTTCAGCCACCGCAATTGTTAGGGCATATCTCCAGCGTGTCATGATGTGATCAAGCCATCATCCAGCGCGATGATGCGGTCACATGCCGCCGCGAGGCTGGCTTCATGGGTTACTAGAACCAAAGCAGCGCCTTGCGATCTGGCCGCGTCGAACAACAAGTCGCGCACTGTTTGCCCTGCTGTTTGATCCAGATTGCCCGTCGGCTCGTCAGCGAAGATCAATTGTGGCTTGATCACTGTGGCACGGGCGACGGCAACACGCTGTTGTTCACCTCCCGATAACTGACTGGGATAATGTTTGAGACGATGAGACAGGCCCACCTGTTCGAGGGCTTGCACGGCGAGAATGCGTGCGGTTTTGCCCGTTGCCAAATCAGCTGTTTCAAGCGCTGTCGCGACATTCTCAAGGGCTGTCATATTTGGCAAAAGATGGAAGGCTTGAAACACAATCCCGATCCTGCCGCGACGCACGCGCGCCAACGCATCTTCGCCAAGGCCAAATAATTCTTCGCCCAGCAATTTCACCGATCCACTTGTCGCCGGTTCAAGTCCAGCACTCACCGCCAACATGGACGATTTTCCAGAACCGGATCGGCCTGTAACGGCCACAATTTCGCCAACCTCAATGGTGGCATTGATGCCTTTGAGAATGTGAACAAGGCCATCAGCACCGGGCAGCGAGAGGGTTACGTCTTTGAGTGCCAAAACTATGGTTGATATCGTCATAGGCTGCACTTAATCCATAAAGGGGCTGTCGCAATGCCCAAGACACATTAAATAGGATTTATGTTGCAATTGTCTTCGAAATTCCCGTCGCGGCGCCGCTTTGGCTTGGCGCTTTTAGGCAGCGCGTTGGCTACTAACACAGTGCAAGCACAAACACGGCCCTATACGATTGTGGCGCTGGGTGATTCACTTACGGCGGGCTTTGGCGTGCGGCGCAGCGAGGCCTTTCCTGCCCGTCTTGATGCTCGCTTAAAGGCGGCTGGATACCCTGTCCGAATTGCTAATGCCGGTTTGTCTGGTGACACAAGTGCAGGGGCATTGGCACGATTTGATTTTGCCGTGCCCGCCGGTACTAACGGTTTGCTGCTGGCAATTGGTGCCAATGATATGCTGCAAGGTACCAGCCCGGTCGCCGCGCGTAACAATATTGAGTCCATTATCGTGCGTGCAAAAGCGCGTGGCATTCGTGTTGTTTTGTTAGGCATGCGGGCGCCCACCAATTGGGGGGCCGCCTATCGGGCAGCGTTTGATGGTATTTATCCGGCACTTGCGCGAAAACACGGTTTATCGCTGGACCCGTTTGTCTTGGAAGGTGTGGCGCTCAATCCATTGCTCAACCAAGCCGATGGCATTCATCCAACCCCGATTGGGGCTGACCAGATTGCGGCGCGCCTAACACCTTTTGTGGCACGCGCCTTTGGCTTGCGCGCCAGCCCGCCTGCCGCTAAGCGCTGAGTATGTATAGGAAACCCAAATCATGACGATGCAAACCCGCCCCCTTGGCCGTACCGGCTTGACCGTTCCACTCATTTGTCTTGGCACGATGACTTATGGCGAACAGAACACCCAGGCCGACGGTTTTGCGCAAATGGATTACGCGTTGGAGCGAGGCATTAATTTTTTCGACACCGCAGAACTATACGCTATACCGCCGCGTGCTGAGACCTACGGCGCTACCGAAGTCATTATCGGCAACTATATGAAGGCGCGCGGCAATCGTGACAAAATCACGCTAGCGAGCAAGATTGCTGGTCGTGCACCAATGAATTGGGCGCGCGCCGATGGCTCTGGAACCCGCGTCAACAAAGCCAACATTGACGAAGCTATCACCGCAAGCCTTAAGCGGCTGCAAACCGATTACATTGATTTGTATCAAATTCACTGGCCCGATCGACGGATCAATTTGTTTGGCGGCTGGAGCTACAAGGACTACAAACAGGATTATTGCGAGTTTGAAGATATCCTAGCGGCCTTGGATGTCTGGATTAAAAAAGGTGCGATCCGTCACATTGGCGTGTCCAACGAGAGCCCTTGGGGCGTGATGCGATTTGTTGAAGAAGCAACCCGCAATGGGCTTCCAAGGATCGCCAGCATTCAAAATGCCTACAATCTTGTTAATCGTGTTTTTGAAACTGGCTTGGCAGAAATCGCGATGCGTGAAGAGGTCGGGCT
>JAYSRI010000432.1:0-2831 GCA_043721175.1 Alphaproteobacteria bacterium | reverse complement strand
CGCCGTGCTTCATTTATGAAGCACATCAGGTCGATCTAGCACTTTAAGATAGAGCATACGTGGCCCAAGAAAATCTGTTTCAGATTTTGCGCGCGATGCTCTGGCAGTAGGTTTCGTAACACTTGGGACAGTGCGAACAAGTTCCAATTATCCCGACCTTGCTCACACATCGTAAAGCCTCGCCTTTAAGTCCCAAGCAATGATTTTGTGCGATAGATGTCAAACGTCACCCAAATTAGGTCAAAAAATCGGAGTTTTGTTGTGAACATCGGGCCAGCCGTTCTAGGTCTTTATTCAGGAGGGGGCTTTAGTTCTGACGGCTCAATCCAGTCTATTGACTTGTCTGGCCTTAACTTTTCAGGACAAACCGCCCCCCGCGAACTCTCCGCCCGCGACTTCGCGCGCATGGCACCATGGGACAACCGCGTTCAAGCTCCGCCCCTCAGTGAATTGGCTAAATCTGCCCTCTCAACCACCCGCTTGCTCGATAATAGCCTTGGAACAGGGGCTGGCTCCAGCGTGCGCGATGATAATGACCGGGCCTTGTTTGTCATCCACAATGGCATCCGAAAATTACAAGCTCTCGCTGACGCGGCGTCCAAGGATGGCGTCAGCACCTCTGATAGGGCGCGCCTTCAAGATCGTATCACCAAGGGCATCACCGAGCTGACAGCCCATGTCGGCACTACAAAACTTGACGGTGCCTATCTCATGGCGGGACGACGCTTTACTAGCTTTACCAGTGATGTTGCGGGCAATAACAGCGGCGTTTACGATACAAAAGTGCTGGTTTCTGGTGCTTCAGGTGCGGTACCGCCCAGTTTTGAGGGTGACCGTCGGTTTGATATCTCGGTCACAAAGAACGGCGCAACTTCAACTCTTGCCATTGACCTCGCTGGCATGGGTACAACTGAACGCACGCTGGCCAATGTCACCAGCTTTATCAACGTGCAGCTCAATAGTGCCGGTTTTGAAAGTCGCATTACTGGGCTGGAAACCAAAGTCGTGGTGCCACCGCCGCCAACACCAGTCGCAAGGCCAGGCGCGCCACCACCACCACCGCCACTACCATCAACTGCACCAGCCAAGTACGACCAACGTATGCGCATAACCCAAGCCATCGGCGAGAAGCTCAACTTTGCGGCGGCTAGCGGTGATACCGAACCAACAGTCTTTGTCGCTGGAACAGAGATGCGCGGCGGCAAAACACAAAGCGTTGTGGGCAAGTTCACGGATCTGGCCGGAGCCGCTTCCACGATATCGTTTGACAATGACTTGTCGTCAGCAACGGGCAGCACAGTATCGGCACGCGCCATGGCAAAGGGTCCAGATGGATCGGTCTATGTCATTGCCGATGCAACAGGTAAAACCAATGGCCTCACACCAAAATCGTCGCGCGATGTTGTGATGATGAAGTATGATACATCGGGTCAAGTTGTTTGGACCCGTGCATTGGGGTCGGCAGCTCCCGCTGAGGGCTTTTCAATCGCCGTGGGAGCAGACGGAACGATTGCAGTCGCAGGCGCTGTCACCGGCCGCGCTGATAGTGCGGTTACCACAACAGGCAATCTGCGCGACAGCTTTGTGGCCGCGTTCGATAAAGAAGGCCGCGATCTTTGGTATCATCAGCAAGGTGCGCTGGGCAATGACCAAGCCACCAATGTGGCCGTTGGTGCCGACGGTTCGGTGTACGTTGTTGGCAGCACAACTGAATCTTATGGCGGCGCGGCCGCACTTGGTGGTAAAGATGTTTATCTTCAAGGATTTAGTGCCGCAGGCACAATCAATTTCACCAATTCAATCGGCACCGGTGGCGACGATGCACCTGCAGGTTTAGTGTTACAAAACGGCCAACCCCTTGTGGTTTGGAACCAAGCTGGTGGGCCACAAATGGCTAGCTTTGACAACACAACAGGCGCAGCCATCGGTGCAACTAATGCGCTTACCAGTACAGGATTAGGGTCTGTTACTTCGGTTGCACTCGACGAAGCCGGGCGGCTATTTTTGGCGGGTGCCAATGTCGGCAGCACGACAAATGACCGTTTGGCTGGGCTGGACTTAGCCACCAACACGACTTTGTTTCAAGCCCAGGCCACCAATAGCATTCGCGCGCTGACAGCTGCTGGCGGTCAAGTTGCTTATGCAACGGATGATACTGTCGTGATCCCGGCAACTGCAACAGCGGCGGCAACGACGGGTCGTGAGACCCGAATTGTTGGGCTATCGGCGCAAACGGGTGCCGCGAGCTTTAACCGCGCCGCTTCACCTTCCGCAGATGGGTCGGTTTCTATTGCTTTATCGGCAACATCGTCAAAATCCCTTGATGCACTGGGCATTCCAGAGGGCGACTTATTATTTGGCGACACCAGCAAATTGATGGACAAAACAGGCTTGCGCGCTGGCGATAGCTTCACAATCGTCGTCAATGACCGCGCTCCAAAAAAGATTGAAATCACCCAAGGCGAGACATTCCGCACCCTTGCTGCCAAACTTGGCCGTGCCTTATTGCGAGACGGCAAAGCCGAAGTCCGCACAGTTAAAGGTGTTGAGAGCTTGGTTATTACGCCAACGGCTGGCGACCGGATAGAGTTGAAGGCGGGGCCAGGGGTCACAGACGCACTTAAGCAATTGGGCCTCGACGCAGCTGTCGCTATTCCCCGTCCACCTATAGCCAAGGCTGGAACCAAATCCGTCTCTGATCCGCCACCTGTCATCGCGCTGGAAATTCCAGTGAAAGGCGACGTATCAGACAAGGCCAAGGCCAAAAGTTTGGCTGACGAATTTGACTCAACCTTGCGCCGGATCCGCATCGGCTATCGTGAGGTTTCGAC
>JAYSRI010000431.1:0-2832 GCA_043721175.1 Alphaproteobacteria bacterium | reverse complement strand
TATTGCTTAGAACCCAAAGTTGGAATGGGAAAGGGGCGGCTTCAGCCGATATGTGTCCACCATCCGATCTAATGAACTATTTTCATGCGCGTTGACATGGTTTTTATGTTTTGATGCTAACGCTTGCGCGTGGCCAATTATATTTATCATCCAGCTTCTGAAGGTCGGCCCATTGTGCGCCGCCACGCTCCGCCGATCACAATGGATGCAAAGCCTATCGTGCACCCCGATGATCGGCTGCACATCATAGCAATTGACGTGGCTTTGATGTTTGCGCTGTTTATGTGCTTTGGGTCGATTGTGGCGCTTGTGATCAAGGTTCAGGTGCTTAAAGAAGCGCCGAGCTGGGCTATTGGTTTATATCTGCCCCCGATTGCCGTGACTGCAGTTCTCGTGGCTCTCAAGCCCCATATTGCATTGCGAACAGCTTTGATTGGCGGACCGTTTTTCTTGCTAATTGTCTGGTGTCTCGCGAGCTTTCAATGGTCAAACCAGCCATCTCTGACGATGCGCCAAGGTCTTTTGATGTGCGCGACTTACGCAACGGCCTGCATGATTGCTCAATATCTGAGCTGGATACGTGTCGGCCGCATTTTGGCTGGACTATTCACAATTCAAGCTGTGATGTCGGCGGGCCTTGCACTTCTCAAGCCTGAATGGGGTGTGATGACCGAGATTTATCCGGGATCCTGGTCTGGTATCTGGAGCTTTAAGCAAACACTTGGCGTGGCGATGGCGGTGGGTGCTGGATGCGTCAGTGGCTATTTACTGATGCGCCCAAAGGCTTGGGTATGGTGCGTGCCATCATTGCTGATCATGTTGTTGTGCGTGGTCAAAAGCCAAGCGACAACGGCCATTCTGGTATCGGGCTTCGCTATCATAGTGCCGTTTGCGGTTTGGGTCGCGCAACGCAATACTGCGGCGTCTATCTTTATGGCTTGGGCCGTATTCACAGCGGCGGTTTGCATTGCACTGATTGTGACAGTTTTGGCACCCATCATTTTCCACGCTCTTGGCAAGGCACCCACTTTGACAGGACGCACCGACATTTGGGCGGCACTACAAGGCGCATTGCACGAGCGACCTTGGCTGGGCTGGGGGTTCCAGGCGTTTTGGACTGATACGTCGGTGACCAGTCCTGTGGAGACCATTGAGCAAGCTATGGAAGGCTTTCGGCCACCGGACGCCCACTCAACACCAATCGATTTACGACTGCAATTGGGCTATATCGGTTTCGCCTTTGGTGCCATGGCCTTTGTGCGCACGTGGTTTCAAGCGTTTTGGCAGTCAGGGCGCGAGCCCGGCATGATGATTGTGGTTGGCATATTGGTCGCCATCACTAGCATGTGCTTTACCGAGGCTATTGGCCTCTACCCGATGGACGCTATGACATTGGTGATGCAAGTGATTGTGGTCAAAACGGCACTGAGCATGTGGGACTTCAAAGACTTGAAAGAAGGCCGCGGACAGCTGGTTTAGACGTCACAACTAACGGGAGAATTCATTCCCATCCCAGTCCAAACGGAGGCAAGCTCACGTTGGACTGAAAAGGAATGGCGCGAGCGACGGGGCTCGAACCCGCGACCCCCGGCGTGACAGGCCGGTACTCTAACCGACTGAGCTACGCCCGCGCTATCTTCAAACCAAAACACGAGTGCTTCGGCAAGGCGGGCGTGATACCCCCGTCCCGTCAGAGGGTCAAGGCAAATGACCAGTCCTTGTGCAGGGCGAATCCGTTTTCACTCAGTGGCTACCCGATGTATCCGCGATAATTGCAGGTCGACGCACAAACGGTAGCACTAAAAGTGATAGCCCCATGCACATGGCAACCACGATAAATAGGTTGTTGAAACTCATGACCGCTGCTTCCCGGTTCAACATCGCGATATGTTGCGCCAAAGCAATCTTATCGGGGTTGGCGACCCCTAACTCAGTTATGCGGGCCGTCGTGCCAGCAAGGCGTTCTTGGAATATTGGATCGCCAATATTCATTGCCGCGCCAAGTTGGGTGCGGTGAAACACGTTGAAATAGTCAGTCAGCGTTGAGAGGATCGCCAATCCAATAGCACCACCAAGATTTCGAGTGAGATTAAATAGCCCCGAACCACTTTGAATTTTACTCGGCGGCAGCGTTCCCAGTGCCAGTGTTGATAGTGTTGCAAAGCAAATGATTAAGCCGCAGCCACGCATAGCTTGTGGCCAAAAAAAGTCCCAAAAAGCTGACTGGGTGGTCAAATGTGCCTGAAGCAAACATGATCCGCTAACCAAAATAACACCGATCAGCACGGTCAGGCGCGGGTCGAATCGGTTGATCAATTGACGCGCAAATGGCGCGCTCAACAGCATAAACACCCCCGTCACAAACATGACCTGCCCGATTTGCATCGCGTTATAACCGCGCACTTGCCCCAGATAGAGCGGCTGAAGATACACTGAGCCATAAAGCCCAATCCCAACCGTAAACGCCAAAATCGAACAGACCGCAAAATTGCGATCACCAAAAGAATCCAGCTTTACAATCGGCTCCTCGCGCGTGAAAGCTCGCCAAAAAAATATCAAGGCTCCTGCACTGAAGATAGCGATCCATATCGCGATCTCGCCACTTTGCAACCAGCCCTTGCGCGGCCCTTCTTCGAGCACAATCTCGCCAGCACCCAAAAAAGCAATCAGCGCGAACAAGCCAATGAGATCAATTTTCTTGAGCAAACCCCAATTTGGCGTTTTGAGTGGGATCAGAAAAAAGCAACCGACGACACACGCAATGCCCGGCACCAAATTGACCAAAAACAGCCAATGCCAGCCAAAGGACGACGTGATGAAACCGCCTAGTGC
>JAYSRI010000430.1:0-2841 GCA_043721175.1 Alphaproteobacteria bacterium | reverse complement strand
CCAACAGGATCGCCCGCTAGCACATTGGCGGGGTGATCGCGGTAATCATACGTCACAAGTCCATCAGGGAAGTCTGTGTCGTTGAGGACGCCTCCTGTCGTGTGATCATAATCGACAATCTTGATTGCGCGATCATTCCAAACGAGCGCTTTGAGTTTGACGTTCTTATAACGTGGGTCTGCCGGGTGCAGGCGGGGTCCGTAAGGGCTGGAGCCTCCGGTTAAAATTTTTCCGGCCCGCTTGATGGGAAACGAAAGCTCAGTTTGCAAGTCATATCGCTCAAAGAAGCTACAATTGATGATGCACTGGGCAGGATGTCCGTGGGCGGCTTCATAATTGCGTGCAACGGCAGCCGCGTCGAGGCGCTCAAACACTGGACTTCTCGAGTTTGGATAATAATCGCCGACCTTTGCCTCTTGGTTTGCTGCTTCCAGACAGATGTGGTCGACGATTGTTTTGGTCATGTCATAGCGCATCAAAAGTGCTGTGCCGCCGTTAGGCAAGTCAAAGCGCGCCATCCGCGCATTATCAAGCTGATTACGGCGCGGCGTGCTTGGCTGACATGACGCAGCGCCCAGCAAGCTGGTGATCGCGGTGCGTCGTGTCAGCCAGCCTGATGACACCTAAGCCACGCCCGCCTGCGCATCTTCCCCACGCTCGCGCTTGCCGCGCAACCTTGCCAGCGCCGACGCATAAGCCTTAGCAGACGCCACTAAGGTGTCGGCATCGGCTGAACGGGCCGTGACAAACCGGCCATGCTCGCTCAATCGCACTGACACTTCGGCTTGGGCATCGGTACCTTCCGTGACCGCATGAACTTGATAAAGGTCCAGCACCGCTTCGTGAGGAATGAGCGCCGAAATAGCGTTAAACACCGCGTCCACTGGGCCATTGCCGCGCTGGGTTGTCCAAGCAGGAACCCCGTCAATTTCCAAATCGATTTCAGCAGTTTGGGGGCCGTCAGTGCCCGCCACAACGCGCAAGCGAACGACCTTGATTGCGTCGTCGAAATGAGCTGCAGCGTCGTCTACTAAGGCAATGAGGTCGTCGACATAAACGTGCTTTTTCTTATCGGCCAGAATTTTAAATCGAGCAAACGCATCTTGAAACGCATTATCCGACAGCTCATAGCCAAGTTCGCGCAATTTGTCTTTAAACGCAGCGCGGCCAGAGTGCTTGCCCATCACAAGGTTGGTTGCCCCTTGTCCGACGTCAGCTGGTGTCATAATTTCATATGTTTGGGCATGCTTTAACATACCATCTTGATGAATGCCTGACTCATGAGCAAATGCGTTCTTACCAACAATTGCTTTATTGTATTGAACGGGGAAACCCGTAATCCGACTAACCATTTTAGACGCCATCATGAGGCGCGTGGCATCAATGCCCGTCGTAAATGGCATACCGTCACCGCGAACACGTAAGGCCATAACAATCTCTTCAAGCGCCGCATTGCCTGCCCGTTCGCCAAGGCCATTGATCGCGCATTCGATCTGGCGTGCGCCACCCTTGAGAGCGGCCAACGAGTTGGCTACAGCTAGCCCCAAATCGTCATGGCAATGCGCTGAAAAAATCACTGCGTCTGCGCCGGGTACATTGGCTATCACATCGGCAAACATCGCGCCATATTCTTCGGGGAATGCGTAGCCAACGGTATCGGGCAAATTGATCGTCGTTGCGCCAGCGCGGATCGCAACCTCAACGGCGCGATACAGAAACTCTCGCTGTGAACGCGTAGCATCCATAGCGGACCATTCTACATCGTCTGTATGGTTTCGTGCTAACGAAACAGACCCTTGGATCGCCTCCAAAACAGCTTCCGGTGACATTTGAAGCTGATGCTCCATATGGATAGGTGAGGTAGAAATAAAGGTATGGATACGCTTTAGAGGCGCCGGTTTTATTGCTTCTGCACAGCGCTCAATATCTTTCGTACCCGCTCGCGACAAGCCGCAGACCGTTGAGGTCTTGATGATCTTAGCAATGCCATGAACAGCCTCAAAGTCGCCCGGGCTGGCGATTGGAAAGCCTGCTTCAATGACATCGACACGCATGTCTTCCAGCAATTTAGCGAGATCCAATTTTTCATTATGGGTCATAGAAGCGCCGGGGGATTGCTCGCCGTCGCGCATGGTGGTGTCAAAGATTTTAATTTGAGTGGTCATAGTGGTGAATATCGCCTGATTTGGGTGCAAATGTAAGGCCGTTATCTGGCCTGCTTGAAACTTTGTCCCCTGAGCGCCGCCGATGCACCCATTCGGGCCAAATCAGCTCGTCCGCGCCCAAGGGCCGGTAAGTAGCTCTAGCAGTAGCAGCGCGTTTTTACCGTACCCAAGCGCACGCAAATCAGCAAATTTTGCTGAGTTCGTCGCTAAAATGGGTTTAGTCATGCACATGATTAGTTGTACGTCCTTATTGACGCACGATTAGTGCCAATTTGTAAGAATTGCAAGGGGCAGCACCAGACCTATTTGCACAAATTTGGGCGACGGGAGCGCGGCGGCTCCGTAGGGTGCAGTTCCCTGCTTGGGACTGCACCATCTCGCCCGACCGCCATAGCATTGGTGCGTAGAGCACCGCGCGCAAAATCTGAAACAGATTTTCTTGGGCCACGTATGCTCTTATCTAAAGTGCTAGATCGACCTGATGTGCTTCATAAAATGAGGTATGGCGATCTAGCCGCACAATGGTGCAGTCCAAGCCGACTACACCCTACAACAGGCTACAGGCAAAGCCTGCAACTGATCGCCCTCCTCAAAGAAGATCCGCTCACGCTTATTGCCACGCTGCGTCACATGATGCGGACACCCCAAAACCACCACCCGCGCCCGTCTCGACATT
>JAYSRI010000429.1:0-2842 GCA_043721175.1 Alphaproteobacteria bacterium | reverse complement strand
GTCCGATGCAGCCGATCATTGACGACGCTGTTTTTGCGTCCGCTGCCGCCAATTTGTTGCCGACTGGCGACTATGACGACACAAGCTGGCCAGCCTTTACCGAGGCCGTCAAAGCCGCAACTGGTGCCAAAGGCAAGGCCCTGTTTATGCCGTTGCGCAAAGCATTGACCGGCAAGGATCATGGGCCAGAAATGGGTCGTCTATTGCCCTTGATCGGGCGGGAGAAGGCGTTTGCGCGGTTGAACGGGCGAGGGTAGACCTCACCCCACCGTCCGGTCCCGGAACGGGTGGGCCTTATATATCCCCAATATCTTCAGCTCTTTGGAGAAGAACTCCAGCTCTTGGATGGCGAGTGAGACGTTGGTATCGCTGGGGTGGCCTTCGATGTCGGCGTAAAATTGCGTGGCATTAAAGCTGCCGCCGACTTGATAGCTTTCCAGCTTGGTCATGTTGACACTATTGGTGGCAAATCCGCCCATCGCTTTGTAAAGAGCGGCAGGAATGTTGCGGACTTGGAACACGAAGCTGGTAACGCATTTGCCGTCTTCGGGTTCGGCGTCATCGGGCGTGGCGGACAGGATCACAAAGCGGGTTGCGTTGTGGCGTTCATCTTCCACATCGGGGCGCAAGATTGGCAGGTCATAGAAAGCCGCCGCAAGGGTTGAACCTAACGCCGCAACGGACTTGTCGGCCATCTCGCTGATTTCACGCACGGCCCCCGCCGTATCGGCTGTCTTTACGGCCTCCGCCCCCAGTTCCTTGATCACTTTGCGGCACTGCCCTAGCGCCATGGGATGGGACCGGATTTTCTTGACGTCAGCCAAGGTCGCACCCTTTACACCAATCAATTGGTGATGGATGGGCGCAAAATATTCGCCGACGATGTAAAGGCTTGACATTGGCAGCAAATGGTGCACATCCCCGACGCGGCCAGCCAATGTGTTCTCAATCGCAATCATTGCCCGCACAGCAACGCCTGATGTGACGGCAGCGAATGCATCTTCAAACGTCTGACACGGCATAGGCTCGAGTGATGGGCAAGCAGCCTTGGCGGCGGCGTGGGAATTGGCCCCTAGTTCGCCTTGGAATGCGATTTTGCCTTCAACAAACTGACTCACAAACTACGTTCCTTTTGTTTGGCTCGATACCACTCACGCGCACCTTCTAGATGTTCAGCGGTGTCTACGCCTTTGGGGAAATCGTCAACTATCCCCGCCACAATGGTCATGCCCATTTCCAGCGCCCGCAATTGTTCCAGCCTCTCGCGCAACTCCAATGGTGAAGGTGGGGCTGCAACAAAACGGGCCAAGGCAGCACGTCGCCACACATAAACGCCCACATGGCGCATAATCGGACCATCGCCCGTTGGGGCATCGGCGCGGGTGAAATACAGGCAGCGGCCAGTTGATGCCCCCGGCGCGACTGATACAATCGCCTTCACGAGATTGGGATCGGCGCGCTCGGCGAGGTCCTCGGATGGCGAGACAAGAGTTGCTAAATCAGCGTCGGGATGGGCCTCCAGCGCATCCAAGGCCGCGCGCAACAAAGCCGGGTCCAGCGTCGGCATATCGCCCTGAAGGTTGATAATCGGATCAAACTGGCCCTGCGGGTCCAGTTCCAAAAGCGCCGCATAAATCCGATCTGAGCCTGATGGCAAATGTGGATCGGTCAACACTGCTAACGCCCCGGCGTCTCGTGCTGGCCCAAGGATCGCCTCATCCCCCGCCGCCACCGCCACGTGCCCAAGCCCCGCCATCTGCGCCCGTTCAATCACCCGAACAATCATCGCCTTGCCCTCAATATCAGCCAAAGGTTTGCCGGGCAGGCGTGTTGCAGCCAGGCGGGCGGGGATGATGATCAGGGGGATAGTCATGACAGTGGTTTTAGCGTGATGCGGGGAGATGGGCTAGTGGGCGCGGGCGATGCTCTTGTGCACCAAATTGGACTTGGCGTCAGGGCTCCGAAAATCCCGCATACTACAAAACTGGAAAGAACCATATTGACAAAATAATTCATTCGTATGAATATTTTGCCGTCATGTCAGAACCAAAACAACCATCAAGCGCGCAGGAGACCAAAAACCGCTTGATCCAAGCTGGGATCATTCTCTTCGGGCGTCACGGGAAGGATTCCGTATCCACACGTGAACTGGCGAAGGCAGCAGGCGCAAACCTAAATGCAATCCAGTATCACTTCGGTGGCAAAGACAGCTTCTATATCGAAGTCGCGCGCGAAATTGCGCAACAAATTAGCAACCAACGACACGACATGATCGCCCGTTTAACTATCAACTTAAACGACTTAACGCCAACAGATGCAGGCGACCTCGCAGCCGAACTTATTGTTCAAACAACCCGGACCTTTCTAGAGCTCCCTGACGCAGCACTGCGGGGGAGTTTTATGTTGCGTGAACAGCTTCAACCTAGCGACGCTTTCAACGATATTATCTATCCAGATTTCCTCGAGCCAACCCACGTTTTCCTAACGAAATTAGTCGCAAAGGTCACCGGCGATCAACCTAGCGACACACGCGCGATCACACGAGCACACGCTCTCTATGGCCAAGCCTTGGCGTTTGGCGCGGCAGGCGAGACCTGGCGGCGCAGGCTTGGCGCAACAACGAACACAGAACCGAATGTGCAACTGGCCTTGGATGCTATCCGCCAGTCAACAAAGGCGACGCTGGCTTTCTACGCCTGTGAAAAGGAAAGCTCCTAGTGCCCGAGACCAAGCGCGAAACACCGGTCTTGATCGTCGGCGCGGGCCCAACCGGCCTTGTCCTTGCGTTACGACTTCACAAGCACGGCATCGCCTTTCGGATCATTGATAATGAAGCGGGCCC
>JAYSRI010000428.1:0-2844 GCA_043721175.1 Alphaproteobacteria bacterium | reverse complement strand
GACTACGCAGCGCTCAAGCCTTTTGCGCATAATTTGGTTGAGAACCGCTCGACTATTCAATTCAACCACCGCATTGGTGCCTACTTTATCGCCATTGCGAGCGCGGTTTTGTGGCTCAAAGCGTCCAAAAGTCCGCAGCGCGACGTGCGGATTTTAGGCCACGTCGTGATGGGTATTGTCGCGTTGCAGGTCACCTTGGGAATTGCAACACTGGTGGGCTTTGGTATCTGGACACCCCCACAAATCCAAGGCGTCTTACTTGGCATTGGGCATCAAGCGCTTGGCGCGATACTCTTTACAACGTCCTTATTGTGGCTCCGTGCCAGCCTCAACGGCCCTACCCGAGTCAGCTTGAAGTTGGTGTAACTTTTGAGTGTGATTGAGTGCAAGTGCATCGGGGTCTCGACCTCGCGCCCGCGGCGTCCTACACCAATAGGAACTCATAATAACACAAGGCATAACCCGCGTGAGCACACCCATCATACCTGTCATCTCCGCAACAGGCCTTTATACGCCTCCACACGCCATCTCGAATGACGAATTGGTGGCTGCGTTCAACACTTACGTTGCGTGGTTCAATGCCAGCCATGCTGACGCTATAGTTTCGGGCGAGGTCATCGCCCTAACGCCATCGTCGGTTGAGTTTATCGAAAAAGCGTCTGGCATTAAATCGCGTTTTGTCGTCAATAAATCAGGCGTCATCGACCCCACCATTATGGCACCACGTATCCCCGAGCGCCCCAATAGTGAGCTATCTGTTATGGCAGAATTGGCCGTCAACGCTGCCCGTCAAGCTCTTGCAACTGCGGGCCGTGATGCCGGCGACGTCGACGCGGTTATTTGTGCGGCCTCCAATATGCAGCGTGCTTACCCGGCAATGGCGATTGAAGTGCAAGCGGCTCTGGGCTGCAATCCCGAAGGGTTTGCCTTCGACATGAATGTTGCCTGCTCTTCGGCAACCTTCGGCATTCAAACGGCGGCTGACTTTGTGCGCGCGGGCAATGCGCGCTCGGTTCTGGTGGTCAACCCTGAAATTTGCTCTGGTCACCTCAATTTCAAAGACAGGGATAGCCATTTCATCTTTGGTGATGTCGGCACGGCTATCTTGATCGAAGCGTCCGATGTTGTGGGTGACGCCCCGCATTGGAGCATCCTGGGCACCAAGTTAAAGACGCAATTCTCCAACAACATCCGCAATAATTTCGGCTTTTTGAACCATACGGATCCCCAGGGGATTGGCACACCAGATAAGATGTTTGTCCAAGAAGGCCGCAAGGTCTTTAAGGAAGTCGTACCCATGGTTGCTGCCATGATCATCGACCACATGGCAACCCTAGGCCTCTCCGCATCCGATTTGCGCCGCATGTGGTTGCATCAAGCCAATGCCGGCATGAATCGCCTGATCGCCGGCAAAGTACTGGGCCACGAAGCTAGCGAAGACGAAAGCCCAACCGTACTAGACACCTATGCCAACACATCTTCCGCTGGTTCTATCATCGCGTTTCATAAGCATAGCGGCGATATGGTGGATGGCGACACGGGCCTGATCTGCTCGTTTGGCGCGGGATACTCTGCGGGGACAGTGTTTGTGAGGCGGGTGAGTTAGAGCCTCGCACTTAAACCGCCAACACGCCGCCATTGCAGATAGCCTCATAAGCAGCGCTGAACCGCCCTTCCCCTGTGGGCGGGTGCATATCTATGCCTGGCAAGAGGCGCATCGGCGCACGGGAGCCTTTTAGCGCAGAGACGATAACACGCTTGGCCATCTCGCCCGCTCTCGACCGCACAGGGCACACGCCAATGTCACCCGCCTTGCCCTTGAGCGCGTCAAAAATGTCAGGTAACCGCTCCGCCCGGTGGATCATTACGATGCGACCCTTTGGCGCAGCCAGCTTGAGCAAGCCCGTCATCCAATCTTCCAGCGGCGCGCCCATCACGTAGGCCGTCTGACGCTCGGGCGCTGGTGGCCGTATTGCTCCGCCATCGTCAAAGTAAGGCGGATTGGAGAAAACCAAATCAAACTTGCCTGCTAAACCGCGCGGCGGGTTTAATACATCACCTAAAAAAATATCGATATTTGCTAAAAACCCATTGCCCTGCACGTTCAGATTGGCCAGTTCGGCCATATCTGCATCTTTTTCCAGCCCAGCCAAACGCCCATTTTGATTGGCACAAAGAGCTTGCAAACTCAAAAGAGCTGCCCCTGCTCCGCAGCCTGCTTCGATTGCATTATGAAACGGGAAACTAGCAGCTGCGGCGGCCAGCAAAACCGCATCACTGCCAGACCTGAACCCCTGCTTGGGTTGTTCAATGATCAACCGTCCTTTGAGGAAAATGTCTTGAGTCGTAGCAGAAAAAGCCATAACCACTGGTCAAGACGTTGTGGGGGCTTAAGTCAAGGTAAGTGCGGCATCAGCCGTTCACGCTTGACCGTACCCCCTTGGCAAGGGCATTAAAAAGATACCAAGTTAGGAATGACAACTCTGTGAATGTGCCCGCGCGCCCTATAGACTTAAAGACCGCCAGCCCAACCGAGGCGCTGGCCGCCTTACTGACCCATGAGCTTGCTGCAACCGAGATCGAGATTAGCGCGCGCTTGCACAGTCCTGTCGGTCTAATCCCTGACGTGGCCCATCATCTGGTAGATGCGGGGGGCAAACGTTTGCGTCCGATCCTGACCTTGGCAGCGGCCAGCATTTGCGGCGGCGGTGGTATGCCCGCGGTTAAACTGGCAACAGCGGTTGAGTTTATTCACACCGCGACTTTGCTCCATGACGATGTGGTCGACGGGTCGTCGCTGCGGCGTGGTAAGAGTGCGGCCAACCTTATCTGGGGCGATAAAGC
>JAYSRI010000427.1:0-2844 GCA_043721175.1 Alphaproteobacteria bacterium | reverse complement strand
GGTTAGTCCAAAAAAGTTTCGATATTTGTAATTTGAGCGCTTCAGTTTTACCGGAACGGGGCTCAGGATTGCAGTTTGGTTTTTTGAAGTATCAATTTCAGCATAGCAATCCTGCGCGGCTGAGCGTCAAATTGCGGCGACAATCGGGCCGATCCGCCTCAATTTATACCCCGTTCATCTAGCTGCCACATTCCAGCCACAAACTGTATCTTATTGAACACACTGCGATTTCCTACACTAACATTACAGAAATGAGAGTTGCGCAATAGGCCACTCCATCCCTACCTTATGGATATCGAAGGGTTCTCCTCCCCCCTCATCACCGGGCAAATCCGGGATGAGAGACTTGAACGCCTTCGCAACAACAAAGGAGACTAACATGCGTTTTTTCGCTCTCGCTATTTTGGCTGCAACCGCTTTCGCTTCAGCCCCCAGCTTCGCTCAAACAGTGCGCACAACCAGCCCGGTTCTAGCCAACACTTACGTCAATGGTGGCTATAACAACATCCAGTCGGGTCGCATCAACACCGGCACATATCAAGGCCGCGTTGGTTATGCGATCAACCCAAACTTTGCCGTTGAAGGCGAAGGAAGCCTTGGTGGTGGATCAGACCGTAACGCTGGCGTCTCGTTGCGTACACGCGGCACTTTGGGCGCATTCGGCGTTGCAACAGCACCAGTTGCTGACCGCTTTTCGTTGATTGGTCGCGCGGGTTATGTGCAAACATGGGCCGAAGCCAAGGCGCTTGGCGTCAAACGGCAAAGTGATGACGGCTCGTTTGCGGTCGGCGTTGGTGGTCAATATATGATCGACGAAGCCAACGGCATCCGCGCTGACTACACCCGCTACACCAAGGACGATGGCCGCGACGGCGTTGCTGTTAGCTACGTTCGTAAGTTCTAGGTTTCAGAGCTTAGCTCTCGCGACAAAAGAAGCCCCGCCGGTGATTGCTGGCGGGGCTTTTTCGTTGACTATCGGATACATTTTTGTTATCTTGAAATATAACTTTTTAGGATAAAAGTGATGCACACAACCAATTTGCGAAAAGTGGGTGGCTCCGTCATGCTAGCGGTCCCTCCCGCACTTTTGGACATGCTTCAATTAAAGGCTGGTGCTTCTGTTGGGATTGCGCTGGATGGCGACGCTTTGGTCGTCAAAGCGTCGGACCTCAAAAGATACACGATGTCGGAATTGCTAGAAGCATCTGACTACACCGGCGCACCTTTCGACGAGGATCGCGAGTGGCTGGATTCGCCAACGGCTGGTCGCGAACTCATATGAAGCGTGGTGACATCTATATGGCCTCGCTTGAACCTGTGTCAGGACGCGAACAACGCGGCCATCGGCCTGTCCTTATTGTCTCTCCTGATGCTTTCAATGCGGCAACGAAACTGCCCATTGTCGTGCCAATCACTAATGGTGGCGCATTTGCTGCGCGACTTGGCTTTGGTGTCGAAATCTCAGGCATCAAAACAACAGGGATTGTTAGGTGCGATCAGCCACGGGCGCTCGATCTCGCGGATCGTTGTGGCAAACGCGTGGAGCGATTACCGCAGAAATTACTGGATGAAGTCCTAGCCAAAGTGGCCACGATTTTTGAGTGAGCGGCGATAGCCAAATGACATGACACATTGCAAACTAGTGTGCGAGAGTGCGTGTCTCCTACGCTCGATTTCCATAAGCCCTGGGGCTCGCGGGACACCCGCGCTTCAGCAGCATCAAGTTTTAGATTGGAGACAAAAATGAGCACATGGGCCACTGACCGTCTCGATGCACTGATCGCTGGCGCTGCCCCGCCACCAGTTGTTAAAAAGCTAGAGCTTGGCACGCTGGATTCTTGGGGCGAGGGGTGGGTTCGCAAGCGCTGGCATGCCAAACCCGACCTTATGAACGTCGATGGATCGATGTTTGGTGGCTACCTAGCTGCCTTGGCAGACCAAATGATGGCGTTTGCGGTCATGACCGTTCTGCCGGCCGAACACCTGTTTCGCACAGCTAACCTTTCGGTTTCGTTCTTCAAAGTTGGGCGCGGCGATATGGATATCGAGGCAAAAGTCATTTCCCAAACTCGCCAAATGGTTGCAGTACGCGCGACCTTTACTTCGCCAGAAGGTATCTTGTTGGCAGAGGCGAGTGCACAGCAGATTTTGTTACCGGTAGCTCGATAAATAAAAGAGCCAACAGTTTATTGCTTTTCAAATGCGGCCAACCTTCGCGCTTTAAGCCTCAACCCCATGCTCAGCTAAAAACCGCTCGGCCTCCAGTGCCGCCATACATCCAAGGCCCGCAGCCGTGACGGCTTGGCGGAAGGTTTCGTCGGCCACATCACCCGCTGCAAATACGCCCGGCACATTGGTGCGGGTGCTGCCCGCTTCAACAATGATGTAGCCATTGTCCTTCATGGCAACTTTGCCAATGAACAAGTCAGTCGAGGGTTTGTGGCCAATAGCCACGAAAACACCATGCGAGGAGACTTCTGAAATCGCATCAGTCTTGAGGTTACGCAAGCGCACGCCGGTGACTGACTTTGGGTTTTCATCGGCAAGGATTTTCTCCACGGCACTGTCCCAGATGAAAGCGATCTTGGGATGAGCCATGGCGCGGTCTTGCAAGATACGCTCGGCGCGCAATTCGTCACGGCGATGCACAAGTGTTATTTTGCTGGCGAAATTGGTCAGGAATAGTGCTTCTTCGACCGCCGTATTGCCTCCGCCGACAACAATGACTTCCTTGCCGCGATAAAAGAACCCGTCACATGTCGCGCACGCCGACACGCCAAAACCGCACAGCCCTTGCTCCTCTGGCAAGCCCAGCCACTTGGCCTGCGCCCCGGTGGAAATGAT
>JAYSRI010000426.1:0-2845 GCA_043721175.1 Alphaproteobacteria bacterium | reverse complement strand
TGCCATTGGACTTTCGCGCCACCCGGCGGTTCGGACTTGTGGGACTCCATCGCCTTGGACTGGGCAAGATAGCGGCCAAGCGTGCCGCTTCAAACGGTGTGAGGTCTTTTGCGTGTTTGTTGAAATGGGTTAAAGCGCCAGCCTCGGCACCAAAAATACCAGGTCCAAATTCGGCAACGTTCAAATAGGCTTCCATAATACGCCTTTTGGGCCAGAGTGTTTCGATCAACATCGTAAACCCGGCCTCCAAGGCTTTACGTACATAGGAACGCTGGGGCCACAGGAAAACGTTCTTCGCTGTTTGTTGCGATATCGTTGATCCGCCGCGTAACTTACGACCCCGCTCATTGCTTTTCATGGCAATTTTGATGGCTTTCCAGTCAAAACCATTATGAGCGCAAAAGTTGGCATCTTCCGACGCGATCACTGAGCGCACAAGGTAAGGGCTGATCTGGTTAAGGCTGACCATGTTACGGCGGGTATCGTCGCCTTCAATCGCCCGCTGTGCCATTAAGAAAGTACCTGGTATTGGTACGAACCGGTAGATCAAAACCCAGATTACGGGCAGTAGTGCAAGAAAGCCAAGAACTTTTAAGACTTTCTTGGTGCGATCAAACGCGCTTTTGGGGCTCACATTGCGGCGGCGTTTCATGATGATACGCCCCATTCGGAGCGCACGTCTGAGTCTGTTTCCACCTCAGACTGCTCGTGCGCTAATTGTGCAAAGCCGTCAGCGCTCACTAGTTGTTTCAACGCCCAAACGCCCCCGCCGCGCACCAATGCACTTTCATGGCGTGCCAACATAAGCGCTTGGTCCACCAAATCCAAGTCGCCGCTATTGCCGATGGCAATCGCTACATTGCGCAAAAAACGTACAACGCCGATCCGCTTGATGGGGTTCTTAGCAAACAGCGCGCGAAAGTTGGCGTCGTCTAGGTTCGCCAGTTCTGCCAAACGTGGGCTTTCCAGTTCCGCGCGCGCGATCAGCTTGACCTCACGGCTCTCACTGGCAAACTTGTTCCACGGACAAGCAGCGAGGCAATCATCACAGCCGTAAATACGATTGCCGATCGCCGTGCGAAATTCCATCGGGATCGGACCTGCATGTTCGATGGTCAAATACGAAATACAGCGTCGTGCGTCGAGTTGGTAGGGCGCAGGGAAAGCCTGCGTCGGGCAAATATCGAGGCAATCCGTGCATGAACCACAATGATCTATTTCGCGCTCATCTGGCTCAATATCAACGGCCAGAAGAATGCAGCCCAGAAACAACCAAGAGCCAAATTCGCGTGATACCAAATTGGTGTGCTTCCCTTGCCACCCTAAGCCCGCAAGCGCCGCCAACGGTTTTTCCATCAACGGTGCCGTGTCAACAAAGACCTTGACTTCGGTTTTGAGCTCACGGTGCAACGCGCCGGCCAACACTTTCAATCGTTTCTTGATGACGTCGTGATAATCATCACCACGCGCATAAACCGAGATGTTACCAGCGCTTTTGCGTTCTAGGGCTGTCATGGGGTCGGTGCTTGGCCCGTAATTGACACCTAGCATGACGGCAGTCTTGGCATCCGCCCACATAGCCACGGGGTGAGCACGACGCTCTAAGGTGGTCGCCATCCAGCCCATCGTTCCATGATGACCAGCTTCCACAAACTGAGCTAGACGAACGCCGGCGTCCCATGGGTCACTCGCGCTGGCAAGGCGCACTGCGTCAAAGCCTGCCTCATTGGCAAGCTGGCTCACCCGCGCGCGCAGGCCGCTAGAAATCGAGATCGCCATAGTGCAGCGGTGGCGTGATGCCTGCTAGAGTGTCCGTCAAGATTGTTTTGAAGGCGGGGCGTTGCTTCAAATTGGCATACCAAGTCTTGCCCGATGGCGCGACGTCCCATCTAACCGCATCGAGAAAATCAAGCACCGAGAAATGCGCCGCAACGACCATATCAGCAAGCGATAGTTTTTTGCCGCACAACCAGCCCTCCGCCTCTGCCGCGCGCCCAATCTGGTCAAGCAATTCATTGGCGCTGGCCGACGCGCGACGTAGTGCACCCGTATCAGGGGAGCCGCCACGAACCAGTTGTTTTTGGGCCTTCTCTTGAACGACAATATCGACCAATGGGCCTAAAGCACGGGTTGCGCGGATCGTCATAGCGCGAACAGCTGCCCTCTCAAGTGGACCGCCCGGCAGCAAGGGTGGTGTTGGTAACAAATCCTCCAAATACTCAAAGATCGCAAACGCCTCGCTTATTGTCGCGCCATGCCCCCAGGAATCATCGACCAAAACGGGTGTCAGTCCGTCACTCGCAACTGTGTTCAAGGCGGTATCTGCTTCAAAAGGGGCCGCTTCGCGGGTATGAAACACCGCGCGTTTTTCCCCAAGCGCCAGTCGCACTGCGCGGGACATAGGTTCCAAAGTTCGAGCATAGATGACAAGCATAAAAGTGTTTTGTGCGTGTGCGCGGCGCGGGGCAAGGGGTGCCAGCGTTAAAAGCAGAACTCAGCGCTTCGCGAGATCAACCAAACGCCACATCAATGCTTCATCGGCGGGCCCTTGCTCCGTCATCACCGAGGCTGGCTCGATTGCGTAAACTTTGAATTTATGCCGCTCATAATATCGTCTGGCCCGCACATTATCGGCCATCAGCGTCAGTTGCAGGTGCGTTACAAAGCCTTTGGCCCCATTCAATAATGCCGCCATTAATAGGTCTGACGCCTGCGTTCCCCGCGCTGACGGCGCAATATACATGCCCCAAATCAGGCCCTTGTGCGACAGTTTTTCGCCAACAAAACGCGACAAACCACCAATCGCAATTAAACTGTCCAACTGAAAAATCCCGTACACACGGTC
>JAYSRI010000425.1:0-2851 GCA_043721175.1 Alphaproteobacteria bacterium | reverse complement strand
AACTTTTGGGCGGCCTTGTTGTTAAGGTTGGTTCCCGTTTGTTCGACGATTCTGTCAAATCTAAACTCGACGCACTTAAAGTTGCGATGAAAGGGGCCTGAGGCATGGACATTCGCGCCGCAGAAATTTCCGCGATCCTAAAGGATCAGATCAAAAACTTTGGCGCACAGGCTGCTGTCGCCGATGTTGGTACCGTGTTGTCGGTTGGTGATGGCATCGCGCGCGTGCACGGCCTCGACAGCGTCCAAGCGGGCGAAATGGTTGAGTTTCCGGGCGGCGTTAAAGGCATGGCGCTCAACCTAGAGCGCGACAATGTCGGCATCGTTATCTTTGGCGAAGACCGCGGCATCAAAGAAGGTGACACTGTTAAGCGCCTCGGCGAGATCGTGTCTGTCCCCGTCGGCAAGGGTCTGCTTGGCCGCGTTCTCAATCCGCTTGGCGAACCAATCGACGGCAAAGGCCCGTTGGTTGGCATTGAGCCTGAGCGTAAGCAAGTGGACGTAAAAGCGCCGGGCATTATCCCGCGTAAGTCCGTGCATGAGCCCATGCAAACGGGCATTAAGTCTATCGATGCCCTGATACCTGTTGGCCGCGGCCAGCGTGAGTTGATCATTGGCGATCGTCAAACCGGCAAAACTGCTATTGCCATCGACGCGATCTTGTATCAACGCGATGCGCACGACAATAACGCGCCAGAGAGCGAAAAGCTGTATTGCGTGTATGTTGTTATCGGCCAAAAGCGCTCAACAGTTGCCCAATTGGTGCAAACCTTGGAAGAGCGCGGCGCGCTGAAATATTCCATCATCGTGGCGGCAACAGCTTCTGAGCCTGCACCGTTGCAATTCTTGGCACCATTTGCGGCTTGCACCATGGGTGAGTATTTCCGTGATAACGGCATGCACGCGCTGATGATTTATGATGATTTGTCCAAGCAGGCGGTGGCGTATCGCCAAATGTCCTTGCTATTGCGTCGCCCACCAGGTCGTGAAGCCTATCCCGGCGACGTGTTCTATCTCCACTCTCGCTTGCTAGAGCGTGCGGCGAAGTTGAACGAAGATAATGGTGCGGGCTCTTTGACCGCTCTGCCAATCATCGAAACCCAAGCCAATGACGTGTCGGCCTATATCCCAACCAATGTGATCTCGATCACTGATGGTCAGATCTTCTTGGAAACAGACTTGTTCTATCAAGGTGTGCGTCCTGCGGTAAACGTTGGTTTGTCGGTGTCGCGGGTTGGATCGTCGGCTCAAGTTAAGGCGATGAAGCAGGTGGCTGGTCCTGTTAAAGGTGAGTTGGCGCAATACCGGGAAATGGCGGCATTTGCGAAGTTTGGTTCCGATCTTGATGCCTCAACCCAGCGTTTGTTGGCACGCGGTGCGCGTTTGACCGAGATGCTCAAGCAAGACCAGTTCGCGCCTGTGTCTATCGAAGACCAAGTGATGCTGATTTATGCCGGCACCAAAGGCTATCTCGATACCATCGCAGTTGGCGACATCAAGCGTTACGAAGCCGAATTGAAAGCCGCGATGCGCGGTAAGTACAAAGAGCTGTCGGAAAATATCAAAGCCAAGAAAGACATCAAGGCTGATAATATTGAAGCGCGTATGAAAGAGGCTCTTGACGATTTCGCCAAGACGTTTGCTTGAAAACTGGCCTGAAGGAACTTAATCATGGCCAGTTTGAAGGACTTTCGCACCCGCGTTGCCTCGGTGAAATCGACCCAAAAGATCACCAAGGCGATGCAAATGGTGGCGGCTGCCAAGCTAAAGCGCGCGCAAGAGGCCGCTGAAGCTGCTCGCCCGTATGGGTTGAAGGTTGCAGGTACCGTCGCCAATCTTGCGACCTCGGTCAAAGGGTCGGACGCGGCACCAAAATTATTGCGTGGCTCTGGCAAGGATCAGGTGCATCTGGTTGTTGTGGCGAGCTCTGAACGCGGGCTGTGCGGCGGTTTCAACACCAATATCGTCAAGAAAGCCCGCGAGCTTGTCATGAGCCTTGAAGGGCAAGGCAAAACCGTCAAAATTTTGACTGTGGGCAAAAAAGGCCGCGACCAGCTTAAGCGTACCCATGCCGCGCGCAGTGTCGGCCATATCGACTTTGGTGGCTTACGCGTCTTGGGTGCCAAGCAAAGTGCGGAAGTTTCCCAACGCATCGTGGATATGTTTGAAGCGGGTGAATTTGATGTCGCGCATTTGGTCTTCTCCAAGTTCAAATCCGTCATCGCGCAATTTCCCACTGCCCAACAATTGATCCCTGTCATTGCACCTGAAGGTGTGGCGACAGGTGATACAGGCGGCGGCGTCTATAAATATGAGCCGGGCGAAGAAGCCATCCTTGAGGCCTTGTTGCCGCGCTATCTGGACAGCCAGATCCTTGGTGCTTTGCTGGAAAACGCCGCTGGATTTTATGGTGCTCAAATGGGCGCAATGGATAATGCGACACGCAATGCCGGCGATCTGATCAAGAAGTTGACGCTGCAAATGAACCGCAAGCGGCAAGCCATGATCACAACCGAATTGACTGAAATTATCGCGGGTGCGCAGGCGGTATAATAATGGCGGTATGCTGGCAAACAGGAATATGATATTGTAGGGCAACGGAGAGCTGTAATGACCGACAATTTGGAGAGTTTAATCCTGGAGCACCTGAGACATATCAGAGGCAAGTTGGATGTGGTTTCTCTGGATTTGGCAGACATAAAGTCTCGGGTGTCCCTTCTTGAAGAAACACAAGGCCAAGTAATTGGCATGATTGGTGGCCTTGGGAAACGCATGGACCGGTTTGATGAGCGCCTGTCGCGCATCGAGAAACGGTTAGACTTAGAGCACGCCTAATACGTGACGCAACACAT
>JAYSRI010000424.1:0-2854 GCA_043721175.1 Alphaproteobacteria bacterium | reverse complement strand
GCAGACTAGGGTAAAATGCTGTTTCGTCACTACCAATTGTCGTTCGCACCCGCGCACCGCCAATGACCGGAATGGCTGTGGAGGTATTTTGGGTGTTCTCGATCCGACCACCAACAATCACACTGCCCCATGCGCGCTTGACGGTTGCCATGGCATACCCGGCCAGAACGTCCTCGGTGACTTCATAAAACTCGCCCGTCGTGTCGCTGACCGAGCCAATTTTGCGCGCTTTTAAGCTCGCAATGAGATCACGGACTTTGTTGCTAGAATAATAGCGGAAATTGTAGCCCAGCGCATAGTCGCCTTTGAATGGCGTATCTATCGCAATATCGCTGTAGGTCGGTGGCGCTACCCCAGCAGCGGTGAAGTCGGCAAGCCTAGCACGAAACTCAGTTATGCGGCGCTTCTTAGTGCGCGTTGTGTATAACACGCCCACTTTGATGCGTCCGTCAAGGCCGAACGCTTGAAAGTCACGTGCGGCGTCAAACTTTCCAGTCCAAGCCAAGGTTAAATCACCACCTTGCGCATCGCGAATATCAACGAAATTCATGGGGAAATCTTCAATGTTGAGGATTGCGTTGCCCCGTGATCGCACTGTGCCCGCCACATTAGTTGTGAAAAGGCGCACCGTGTTGTTGGCAACGTCTGTAAAATCATACTGGACTGTAGGACGCGCTGTAACTGTTGTAGGGCTTTGGAAAACAGGCGTGCCAATTAGGTCTTGGCCGTCCTCTGTTTCAGTAAAATTCAATCGCCAATCGAGGTTCCAGCCAAACGTCTCATGACTGCCGCCTAACGTATTAGTGAGTATATATTCTTTGATGTCGCCAGTGCGAAAATTGGAATTGATCTGGACGCCGTAAACCGTGCCACGTTGGGGTGTATTGCCCAAGCAGATATCATTGGCCCCACTGGTGGTTTGTATCGGTGCCGAAATTGGGCATGCCGTTGCCGCCGTAGTTGTTGCACCATTGTCAAATCGGAAAATATAGTTGTTGCGCAACTCTGCATCGGTAAATTGGCTGTAAATGGTCTGAAAAAACAACTTGTCAGTATCGGTTGGACGCCAATCAGCCCGCAGCGATCCAGAAACGTTTCCGCGTGTTAGACGATAAGGCTTATTCTCGTATTCTCGCGCCCAGCGCCTTGTTTCCGAACCCGGTCGCCGATCAATGCCGCTGGGTGCGGCTGCCCCTAATAATGTGCCGCCAGGGCGCAAATAAGGATCAGTTTCCCAATTGTCAGTCACCATATCACGTTCGTAAAAAGACGCCTGTGCGAGAAGGCCCAGCTTGCCATCAAAAAACTGATCGGCAACCGCCAAAGACGTGTCAATTTCGCGTCCGCCGCCCAAATCAAGCCGACCAATTTGCAAGTTTCCAGTGATGCGGCGGTTACGATAGTCGAAAGCGGAGCGTGTGCGAATGTCAATATTGCCGGCAACAGCGTCACCTGGCATATCGGGTGTGATGGCCTTGTTTATAGTGATTTGGCTTGCAATGGCGGTCGGGATGTTGTCGAATCGCGTGTCACGCCCTTCGGGCGAAACGATGCTCATGCCGTCCAATGACACGTTCACCCAACGACGCGGCTGTCCACGCAAGTTCACATAGCGAGCCTGGCCTTGGTCTTTCTCGACCCCGACCCCTGGCAAACGGCTTACAGCATCAGCGATATTCTGATCGGCAAGGCGGCCGGCTTCATCGGCAGATAGGACACTGACTAGGGATGGCGAGTTGCGTTGCACCAATAAGGCAGCACGGTCAGATTCTTGTATGGGTCGTGAGCCTGTAACAACCACGGTTTCAACTGCCTTTTGCGGCAACGCGGATTGGGTATATCCAAATGTGGGTACTAACCAGAAAGCAAAAACGCTGACGGAAGTCACTTTGGCCCAACGGCCACCAAAAATACTCGCGCTCACTAATTGTACCCCGCCTTGACTTGTTATCATGCTGGCGGCGAGTACCACGATCAAAGCAACAGAAAGGCGTCAAATAGAAATCAGGGATATGAAATTTTTATAGCATAAATGTGAATTCCAGAACCGCTCGGACTCTGAAATAGTTAGACTTGGTACCTGAGAAAAATTGGAGCGGGCGATGGGGATCGAACCCACGACATCCACCTTGGCAAGGTGGCGCTCTACCGCTGAGCTACGCCCGCACTCCAGTCTCGCTGCGGCGCTGCCGACAGTGAGGCCGCGCATATGCCCCAGACTAAGCCCCAATGCAAGTGTCTTTGGCTGCGCTTGATGCAGGCATTGCTATTGGTTTACACTACCAACATGACAAGCTGGCAATCCCGCAACGCGCTCTTCGAGCATTTCAATCAATTAGGCTTGGCTTATCACACCCTCAATCATCAGGCGATTTTCACAGTCGAAGACGGTGCCGACATCAAGGCGGCTATGCCTGGCGGGCACACCAAGAATCTGTTCTTGAAGGACCGCGATGGTGCTTTGTTTTTACTCTGTACTTTGGGAACGACAAAGATCGCGCTCAACCAATTGCACAAAACGCTCGGTTGCGCGCGGTTGAGTTTTGGCGACCCAGACTTGATGATGACAACATTGGGCCTAACGCCGGGATCGGTAACTTTGTTTGGGTTGATCAATAATCCCCAGAAAACCGTAACGTTGATCTTAGACGCCGCCCTTCTACAGGCCGATCCCGTCAACTTTCATCCATTGTCCAACGATGCAACGACAGCCATGACACAAACTGACATGCGAAAATTCGTTCGCGATTGGGGCGGGCGGGTTTTCGAGTGTGATTTTCACGGCGAACGTCCCCAAGCACGACATTTAGTGCTTGCGGACTTAGCTCTCAATGCCCATTTCGAAGACAATCAA
>JAYSRI010000423.1:0-7333 GCA_043721175.1 Alphaproteobacteria bacterium | reverse complement strand
CAAGCCTGTACTCGCCGTCATCTATACGCACAGCCACGGCGACCATTTCGGCGGGGTGAGGGGCGTCGTCAGTCAGGCCGATGTTGACGCGGGCAAGGCGCAGATCATCGCGCCAGCCGGGTTCATGGAACATGCGGTCAGCGAAAATCTGACCGCTGGCCCAGCAATGAGCAGGCGTGCGAATTTTCAATTTGGTACAGACTTGCCAATCGGGCCATTGGGCCAGGCAGGAGCAGGGATCGGTACACGGCTCGCAAGGGGCACAATCACCCTGATCGCACCGACCAAGACAATTGAACGGATTGGCGAAATCGTCACGCTTGACGGCGTCCGTTTTGAGTTTCAGGTAACGCCGGGCACTGAAGCGCCTGCCGAGATGAATTTCTTTTTGCCTGATCTCGGCGCGCTGTGCCTTTCTGAAAATGCCAATGTCACGATGCACAACATCTTGCCGCCGCGCGGTGCGCTGGTGCGTGATGCCAAGGCGTGGGCGGGCTATTTGACTGAAAGCCAGCGGCTTTACAGTGAGCGTACCATAGTCTTGTTCAACTCGCACGGCTGGCCTCGCTTTGGGAAGGATGCTATCGCCAGCTATATTGGCTCCCACCGCGATGCGTATAAATATCTCCACGATCAATCAGTGCGGCTAATGAACAAAGGCTTCAACGGCGCTGAGATTGCCGAACAAATCGCGCTGCCCGATGTGCTAGCCAAACAATGGTATAATCGCGGCTATTATGGGACGATGCGGCACAATGCGAAGGCGGTCTATCAGCGTTATCTTGGCTGGTATGATGCCAATCCTGCCAATCTCAACGGTTGGCCGCCTGAAGAAGCGGGCAAGCGCTATGTCGCCGCGATGGGCGGGGCAAAGGCTGCGCTCAAGATCGCGCAAACCGCCTTTAGCAGTGGTGATTACCGCTGGTCATCCGAAGTGGCGAGCCGGATTGTTTTTGCCAACAAGGATGACGCGCTTGCACGCGAACTGCTCGCGCGTTCGTTTGAACAGCTTGGCTATCAGGCAGAGGGGATGTTGTGGCGCAATATGTATCTGACGGGCGCACAGGAGGCGCGGGTGATTCCGACGACCATTCCTTCAACCACGGTTTCGGCTGATTTCATTGCCGCCACTGAAACTAGCCAGCTTTTTGAGCTGCTCGCTATTCGGATTGATCCGGCAAAGGCGGCTGGCAAGGATGTCGCGGTCGCTTTTGTTTTTCCCGAACGTAAAGAACGCACTCGGATCACGCTGCGCAACGCGGTGATGGTGCAGGAGACGGGCGTTGATGATCCAGTGCAGGCAACCGTGACAATGCCGCGCGCAGCTTTCCTCGCAATGCTGTTTGCTGGCCGCCCGCCAATCGAATTGATCCAAGCAGGGATTGTGAAGATTGAAGGCGATGTAATCGCGCTTCAAGCACTTACCACAAGTTTTGACCCCGCTGGGCCAGTGGCAGCTTTCAGGATTGTCACACCTTAAACGTGGAGCCGAATTGAGACCAAAAAGGTACCCATTTATCCCCTTGACGCATGTGTGCGATTGTGCCATTAAGATGGCATGACGAACAAATCACCTTCCGCATCGTCTGAATTTTCGGTTCGCGAATTTTTCCAACGTTTTCCCGATGATGACGCCTGCCTTACTCATATCATGCAAGTGCGGTTCGGCGGCACTCGCTTTGATTGCCAGTCATGCGGCACAGTCAACGCTTCGCATCACAAGCTGGCAAAGCGTCGCACGTTCGTTTGCTCGGCTTGCGGGTATCACGTTAACCCTACGGCTAACACCATACTACACGACACGCGGACGCCGCTGGTTAGCTGGTTCTATGCTATGTATCTGTTCTGCACGACGCGGCATGGTGTCAGCGGCAAAGAACTGCAACGTCAGCTTGGCGTCACCTACAAGACCGCCTACCGTATTGGGCAGAAAATCCGCGATCTAACCGCCAAGGCGCAATCATTTGACGCCCTGCTGACTGGGCACATCGAACTTGACGAAGCCTATGTTGGCGGTCGTCGCAGCGGTGGCAAACGTGGACGTGGCGCACCGGGAAAAACGATTGTCATGGGGCTGGCATCGCGCAACGGCAATATGAAAGCTGTTGTTATTCCTGACGTGAAAAAAGACACTCTCCGCGCTGTCGTGATGGACAATGTTGAAGCTGGTTCGGTTGTTTCAACTGACGAACTGGTAAGCTACAATTTACTCACTGGCGACGGTTTCATGCATGGTGTTGTTAAGCACGGTGCCAAGGAATACGCGCACTATGACTATCGCAGCGGCGAAACGTTCCACGTCAACACCGTGGAAGGCTTCTGGCGGCTATTTAAGGCGTCGATCCGGTCAACACACGTCCAGATCAGTAGTAAGCATATGTAGCGTTATCTCTCGGAATTCACGTTCCGCGCTTCAAACCGCGAACGGGTGAACGGGATGTTTGACCTTCTGGTAGGTGCCCTGTGACTGTACCTAACAAGGTGTCAAATTGACTGCGATCAACGACGCCAAAGCCGTCTGCTTCGGCTTGCGCGATAAAACCCTGTAACCTATTTGTTGCCAGCGCATCGGCCAACGGTAAAAACTCAGCCATCAGCGAACTCCAAAACCATTCTTGCCTTTTTTGAAGTAACATGGAAATGGCTTGAAACCTGAATTATCAAATCGGGTAGTTTGCCCTTCAAATGACAATTAAAATCCATGATTGTGACCCCCACCAAACTGCGATCCGCTTCAAGATAACGCCAAATAATGCCGTCCTCACCCTCGCGGGCATAGGATGGGCCGTTTCGATCAGTGCTTATATAAAGCACATCTGCGAATCTGTCATATTTTACGCGGAACTCATCCATCGCCTTGCTCCGAGGAGGTTTCCCTATACACCACATTACCGGAACATTCTCCCGTAAAGTATGCGATCTTTAGTAACGCAGAATTTCCTTCAATAGTCTTAATGGCCACGACGAGGTGTGAATCCCCTCGGCTGTGTTTTTCGCTCACATATTTGTAGCTGTTCGTGTGGATCGCAGAATTGCTTGCAACGACAGAAGTTGGAGAAGCGATGGTATGATGCACCGCATGCTCTAGGGATGGCAAGAAATTAGCAAACTCAGGATGCTCGTTCGCGATATGGTCAAGCGTTTCATCATAGCAGCGAACCGTTTCAACCTGAATGATCGCGCTTGTGTTTCAAGGCGAAAAACCTCGCCACCGTCTGTTGGAAATTGAGACAAGCGGTCCCGCAAAGATGGTGTCTTTGTCCTTCAAAGGATTTAGCGCACGTCTGAAGTGGACGTGGGCGCTTTTCTCGCGAGAGCGGTTTGAATCATTTTGCCAATCTTTTCCAGATTTCCTCAGCTTATGAGAATTTCCGCTATGGGATGGATTTGCGCGACAGATTGCACGCCACCTTCTTCTATTACATGCCCAGTAATAGGGCGGGTGAGCGTGAGAACAAAGTCGCCTTCGATTTCCGATACAGTGCCGCCCGTGGCTGCCATCATAGGTAGCCCACTTAAGACAACCGGCGTTCCCGGCGGAACTGGCTTCCCGACGCCCGACCGATCAACCATAAAATTCCCATGTTATAAATTGATCCGTAGTGCATAGCTAAAATTATGGCGATTGTATATTTGACAAATGCAAAGGCGTAAGCCCCTTGCAGTCCGATACCTAACCCGCTTGTTATCGCTTGGCTGGTTTCTTTTCGATAGGGGCTTTCGCGATAGCACGGAATGAACGCTTAAACGCGGTTTCATCCTCGTTGCATTCGAGCGCACGCGCGGTTTCCTTGAAATTTTCGACTTGCGATTTTCCGTCCAAACGACAATCTCCTTTCATGGTGGAGCAATACCACACAAATATAGAGTCGTGCAAAGGGGATTGTTATGGTTGGAGCCTTCAAGAACATCGATACCGTGCCAGTAGGCCGCATTTTTCTGTTACTTGACAACCCGAGGCATGAGCCATTCGATTCAGAGGGCAAGGCAATTGAGCACCTCTGCGAAAAAGAAGATATTTATCCGCTCGCAAGGGACATCGCTAAGAATGGACTAAATCCACTCGAACGTTTGGCGCTGTTTCCTGTCGAAAAGCGCAAAGGCAGCAAGGGCGATGCCAGCTACCATGTAGCAGAAGGGAACCGCCGAATTTGCGCTGTTAAATTGCTTCATGACCCTGAGCTTGCTCCCGCAAAACTCAGAAAATCCTTTGAGAAATTAGCCGAGTCTTGGACGCCCATCGTAAATGTCCCCGCCGCAATTTTTAGTGATATTGATAGCGTTAGGCTGTGGTTGGAACGCGTTCACAACGGCCCGCAAGGCGGTATTGGACGAAAGCAATGGAACTCTGAGCAGAAAACGCGCTTTGACGGTGGGAACAAGAATAAAGCCGCTCAAGCACTACTCGACTACGCAGTTTCCGAAAAAATGCTTTCGAGTGATGATCGAAAGGGCAAACTTACGACTGTTCAGAGATTTGTGAGCAATGACGTATTTCGTGAAATAATGGGCTTCGATCAAAGCAATCCTGACGATCCTAGTAGGACACGTCCGAAGGCTGAATTTGATATAATTATGAGGCGCTTCGTTCGCGATTTAGTTGCCGGGGAAGATGTAAATTCCCGCATGAACAAAGACCCAATCATAAAATATGCGCGCGGGCTTGGCACTCTCTCAGGCGTAACTCAAACTCGAATTGAGCCTGAGTCTATTGTGACCGACGCGCCTGCTGAAGGGGCGAAAAAGACACGCCGAAAGACACCAAAAAAGCCTGAAAAAGCTAAGCATGTTCTTTATCAAGATGAAATTTTTGTCGCGCTGAAAAACTACGGAAATGGCAAACTCCAAAGTCTATATCATTCAATCACTTCAATTGAGCTTGACGCCCACACCCCGATAGTTGCGGTTGGCGTATGGTCTTTTTTTGAAACTTTGACCGCATGTGCAGGCCGGGTCAAAGATGTCAGTATCGACAGCTACCTAAACAAGAACAAAATGACCGCATACGGAATCGCGGGTGACACACTTACCTTAACCAACGCATTGCAGCGTATTCGTGAATATGGAAACACGACGAAGCATCACCCCGTATCCGCCACATTCAACGGTGATCAGCTCAACAACGATGTTACAGCCCTGAAAAATGTTATCCTCAAGTGCATTGAGGAAGCGGAAACCAAAGCCAAGTAGAAAACGCTGGCCGTCCGGATTCTTAGCTGCTAGATTCTCGCGCATTGGCACGGAATAGTAGGCATAATTTATGGCGCGAGCAACTTCACCACTTCGATATCCGGGCGGCAAATCGTGCCTCCTAGAACTCACATCGACGATTTTGCGGATCAACGGTTTGGAGCGCGGGCACTATGCTGAACCTTATGCTGGCGGCTGCGGACTGGCGCTTGCCTTGCTTTATGGCGGGCATGTCGCTGACATTCATATCAATGATATTGACCCCTCAATTTGGGCGTTCTGGCATTGCGTTCTAAACGAGACCGATGCTCTTATTGCAAAAATTTCTAGCGCTTCAGTTACAATCGACGAATGGCTAAAGCAGCGGGATATTCATCGAAGCCAGCGCACTGATGACACACTCGCCTTGGGCTTTTCGGCCTTTTTTCTCAATCGAACTAACCGTTCAGGTATAATCAAGGGCGCAGGCGTAATCGGTGGATTGCAGCAAAATGGGAACTACAAGATAGATTGCCGCTTTAATCATGATGAGCTTTCCCGCCGCATTGCGCGCATCAAGAAATATCAGGACAGAATACACCTCACACAGCTTGACGCTCTTGATTTTTTGGAGCGCTGCGATAGCTCGCTCCCGTCAGACGCATTGCTGTTCATTGACCCCCCTTATTACAAGAAGGGGGCTGGTTTATATACCAGCTTCTATGCGCCGGAAGATCATGCCGCGCTTGCCGCGAAAGTCATTGCAATAGATCGCCCGTGGATCGTCACATACGACGATACCCCTGAAATCAGGGGGCTATATCGCAACAGACGGCAATACTGTTTTGACATCAATTACTCATTGCAGGAAAAGCGAATAGGTACGGAGCTTCTTATCGCATCTAAGGGCATTAAACTCCCTGAAATTACAAGAGACAGACAGGTGAATAGGCCACAATATAAGCAACCTACTCGCCAGTCTTACGCTTCCGCACAAGCTCTATGATACGTCAACCGCTTCCCTACAACGCCACGTAAGGCTGCGGTTGCACGTTCCCCATCCTCAATGCCGAGATTGGAGCGGTGGTTATAACGGAACTCATATTCTGCAAGATAGCGATGCAAGTGTTGTTCGCCACAGTGCTGGTAGACGCCTTTCATCCCGCGCTTAAAGATGCTGAAATAGCCTTCAATCGTATTGGTGTGGATCGCTGGGATTTCATAATCCACATATTGCCCCGCGCTATGGTTGGTCGTGCCGTGGCCCGCAAAGTGTGCACCAACCTTGGTGTAGATTTTGCTTTCGTCGGTCATCACAAGTGCCTCTTTGGCGACGTTGGCTTTGACAATCGGCATTATGGTTTTAGCCGTTACATCGTCTACAACCATCGTTCGGGCTTGCCCCGTATCGCGGTCAACAAGTGCCAGAACTTTCATTTTGTGATGGTATGCGCGACGTTTAGGAGCGCCCTTAACGCGACCGATGTATGTTTCATCAACCTCGACAATGCCGCCACCCTGTCCGAACGCGGAGAGGTCGCCAGAGGCCATTGCCTCACGAATGCGATGCTCCAAAAACCACGCCGTTTTGTATGTGATTTCCAGAGTGCGGTGTAATTGATGCGCGGATATGCCTTTTTTGCTTGCGGTCATAAGATAGATCGCTTGCAGCCATTTCGTCATGGGTAGGTGGCTATCCTCAAATATGGTGCCAACTTTGACCGTGAACTGGCGACGACATTGACCGCAGAATTTGAGGCCATTGCGGATTTTCTTTTCAGGGTTTGCCTTGATTGCTGATATACGCTCGCAACCGCCACAGTGAGGGCAGACCGGGCCGTCTGCCCATAGCTCCGCTTCAACAAAAGCGAAGGCAGCGGCTTCATCATGAAATTGGGGCTGGCTTAGAACGGACATTGTCTAGTTTCCTTATGATTGGAAACTAGGTCGATATGCTGCATTTGTCAAGTATATAATCGCCAAAATTATGAGCAACACGAGAGCTTATTTTAACATGCGTCAAGGGAATAAACAGGTTTTATAATTTTAATGTCTTCAGAAGCTACGTCAGCTGCAGATGCTGACCAGGGTGGTTTTTATATCGCACCTGCAATTTCATTCGTCGAGCACCATTTCACGTTGGAAGAAACTACGCTTGTCAGCA
>JAYSRI010000422.1:0-7344 GCA_043721175.1 Alphaproteobacteria bacterium | reverse complement strand
ACGCACAACGTCGCTTGATCGAGGCTGCTGCCCTAGCTGAACTTGGCCGCGATGAGCACGCACTTGAGATTATCGAGTTTGACGCAAGCCCTGATGCGTCTCGTCTACGTGCCGAGCTTTATATGCGCACCGGCGTTTGGGAGAAGGCGGCTGAAAACGCCCGCGCGACGTTGCCGGCTGTTAAGGCCAATTTTGAACCTGAAGAAGCCGGCGAAGTTTTGCGCACGGCAGTGGCGACCTCTGTAGCTGGTGATCGCGCGGGACTTTCGAGCTTAGTGGCCCGTTTTGGCGGACCAATGAGCAAAAGTGCTTATGCCGAAGCGTTCAAAGTCGTGACCGATCCTGGCGTGCCCGACGCGCAAGCGCTGCAAAAGGCTGTGGCGGATTTAACAGGCGGCTCACCCTACAATGGCCTGATGAAACGCCTACGAACCCGTTTGACAGGTTTTGAGACAGCGCTTGGTGCGCCATCAGGTGCTGGCGTAACCACACAACTGCCGACCGATCCCACTGATTCGTCGGTTGAACCTGAAGTTCAAGCTGCCCCCCTAGTTCCCGAGAGAGCGCCAACTGGCGTCGCGGCGCGTTTGGCACCCCAAGTATCTCGGTCCCGAGCAGCAGCGTCAAACAAGACGCCTTTGCCGACCGCTAAAAGCGCGGTGCCAGCAGCTAAACGCAGTGTTGACGCTCCGCGCGACCCGCCACCTGCGTCCTTGACTGCGCGCTAAGCGCCGTTCTGTTAGCCCTTAACAACTTGAACGGCTCTGGCAATTGACGGCCTTTCAAGCAAGCGTGCGCGATACTCGGTTAGGGCCGAAAATGCACGGAGACCGTCACTCAGAAATGCCGATGAGTAATGCGTGTGGGGCCAAAAGAGGCTGTCGGCAATTGTGAGGCGTTCGCCGACCAAAAACGATAAACCTTGCGCGAGGTGATCTTCAAAGGCTTGCAAATAGCGCAAGCAATCAGCTTCGACGGCTTCAATGATCGACGGCACTTTTTCAGGTGCGAGGTAAGTGACCCAGAATTTTCGCGCCATCGTGGCTGAAATCGTGGCGCTGGCAGCTTGGCTCCAATAGTCGATTTCGACGTTTTCACGTGCCGTTTTGCCGCCCAAAAGGCCCGTTTTAGTAACAAGATAGTTTGCCATTACGCCGCTTTCACCGATGACAATGGGGGCACCATCTGGACCGTCAGGATCGCGCATCATGGGCACTTTGCCGAGTGGATTGATTGCGAGCAATTTGGATGAGCGATGTTCACCCTTGATCAGGTCCACAATATGGCTTTGATACGGCAAGCCCATTTCTTCCAACAAAATAACGGGCTTCACCCCATTTGCGGTTGCGCAGACCCATACGTCGATCATCTCAGATTACTCCTTTATTGCGCAAATCGGCGAGAGTTGAAGCCGACAAGTTGAGCAATTGTGCCAGCTTGCTATCCGTGTCCGCCCCCAATGATGGTGGAGCATGGCGGGGTAGGGGCGGGGTTACGCTCATTTTAATCGGGTTAGCGACCAGTGACAGAGCCGTGCCGTCGTCGCGCTGCATCGTGTGCACCATCGCGCGCGCAACAACTTGTGGGTCAGCGAACACTTGATCGATGGTATTGATCGGCCCGCAAGGCACCTTCGCGACTTCCAAAGCAGCGATCCATTGCGACGTCGTGCGCGTCGTAAAAGCTGGGGCCAGCAAACCTATCAGCGCCGCTCGATTGGCAACACGCAATGGGTTAGTTAAAAATCGGGTATCAGTTTTAACGTCCGCCAAGCCCGCAGCCTCGCAGAATGCCCGAAACTGCCCGTCATTGCCAACGGCGAGCACAACATGCCCATCGCTGGTGACAAACACCTGATAGGGCGCGATGTTTGGGTGAGCATTACCCAAACGCTGTGGTGCTATGCCTGATGTCAGATAATTCGCACCTTGGTTTGCCAGCATCGCTGTCTGACAATCGAGCAGCGAAAGGTCCAAATGTTGGCCTACACCGGTTGCTTCGGCGTGACGAAGTGCAGCAAGGATCGCCACAGTCGCGTACATGCCCGTGAACAAATCAGCGACCGCAACGCCGACTTTCAAAGGCTCACCGCCGGGCATTCCATCAGGTTGACCGGTGACACTCATCAATCCGCCGGCTGCCTGCACCAAATAATCATAGCCAGCGCGGTCAGCATAAGGTCCGGTTTGACCAAACCCAGTGATAGAGCAATAGACAATTGCGGGGTTTATTTTTGCGACGCTGGCATAGTCCAGCCCGTATTTCGCCAAACCACCTGTCTTGAAATTCTCAACGAAAATATCATGTTGCGGGATAAGGCGTTTAAGAATGTCGCTGCCTTCCGGCTTGGTGAAGTCCAAGGTTACTGACGATTTGTTGCGGTTGGCGCAGGTAAAATAAGCCGCGTCGTCTCCCTCTGTTTCGCCAATGAATGGCGGACCCCACGCGCGCGTATCATCACCTACACCGGGCTTTTCGATCTTGAGAACCTCAGCACCCAAATCACCCAGCAATTGGGTCGCCCAGGGCCCTGCCAATATCCGCGACATGTCGAGGACGCGTACGCCTGACAAAGCTCCCACCGTTGGCTTGCTGGCATTGGTGTCCATCACTTGCGCTCTCATCAATTGCTTCTTACAAAAGGTATATCAAACTGTAGCGACGTTGCTAGAAGCGCGCGCAAAAGGGGACAACTAATGACAGCCACGCCAAATGACACAGCGTCCTTGAATAGTGCGCCCGTGAATGAGTTTGCGCGCGGTTGGCCGATCATTTTTGTGTCAATCATCGGGGTTTACGCCTCTTTGGCAACCTTGCCATTCTACGCGATCCAAAATCTATTTAAGCCATTGAATGATGCGTTTGGTTGGGGCAGGGCGGATATCTCTATTGCTATTACATTAATGGGCGTCGCGAATCTCTTCACGTCGTATCTGGCTGGGCGCGTTACCGATAAATTTGGGTCGCGGCCCGTGGCACTTGTCTCGGGGCTACTTTTGGCTGTGAGCTTGTATCTGGTGACACTCAATAATGGCAATCTCAAGCAATTCTGGATTTCTTACTTTTTAATGACGGTCGCCGCAGTGGGCACATTGCCGCTAACTTACACCCGCACAATCAATCAATGGTTTGATAAGTCTCGCGGATTGGCGTTGGGTTTGACACTTTTGGGCACCAGTTTCGCCGCTATGACGTTGCCATTTCTGTACAAGCTCGGGATAGACGCATTTGGCTGGAAAGGCGTTTTTTATGTCGCAATCGCGATTATTCTGGTTGCGTGGTTGCCAACGTTTTTGTTGCTGTTTCGAGATAGAAGCGTCGCTGACCAAGCTGCGGCCAGCCAACTCGCGACTGGCATGAGCCTTGGGGAGGCAGCGCGGACGGGAACCTTCTGGAAAATGGGCGCCGCGTTCTTTCTTGTGACATTCGCGATGAGCGGTATTGCGATCCATATTGTTGCGATGATGGGCGATAATGGCGTGGCGCGTGAGGATGCGGTGAAGATTGCCAGTTTAATTGGCTTATCCTTGTTGGTCGCGAGGCTGGCAGTTGGGTACTTAATCGACAAAATGCCAGCACAACCTATTGCGGCGGCCTGCTTCGCGATCCCTGCCATCGGCTGTTATTTGTTGATGGGGGGCGGTCATGGCCCGGCTGTTGTGGCCGTGATTCTTGTTGGCGTTGCTTTGGGCGCAGAACTCGATCTGATCGCATTTTTTACCAGCCGCTATTTTGGTATGAAGAATTATGGTCGGATTTATGGCTGGCAATATGTGTTTTATACGCTTGGCGCCGGAGTTAGCCCACTTGCATTTGGCATCGCTTACGACAAGCTGGGCAGCTATGATCCGGTACTGATCGCTTCGGCCATTGGCTTGATTATTGCGGGTGGGCTGATGTTGACAATGCCTAAATATGGCAAGCCGGGGCACTAAAAAGCTGGAACGTGGTCATCGATTAGTCCTTGGCAGACAATGAAATTTCAGTCACACTAGATCGCCGCGCTTCATTTATGAAGCACGTCAGGTCGATCTAGCACTTTAAGATAGAGCATACGTGCCGCGAAAATCTGTTTCAGATTTTGCGCGCGATACTCTAGTGCGTCAATCAGAGGAGCATCAGGCAATGGATTGGAAGACACTGTTTTTTTCCGCCCAAGGGCGTATCGGGGCAAAGGATTTCTGGATCGCCTTTGCTATCTTAGTGGTCAGCGGGCTTGTTATTGGTCAGATTAAAATTTTATCAGGTCTCTGGTTCTTAGCGTCGATCTATCTTGGCGTTTGTGTCGGTAGTAAGCGATTGCACGACATTGGGAAGAGCGCTTGGTTTGTGCTTGTGCCGTTAGGCATCATCTTCGCGGCTTATGGTATCGGGTTTATTGTCGGCGGAGCTGCTTTTCTGAGCGGCCTTGCAACTGGCTCTGACGGGGCTGCTGTTGTTGGTGGTATCGCAGGTCTTGGGTTGGCTGGCCTTGTGGTTTTTATCGGAATGATAGCCAGCATTGGCTCGGTCATTTGGCTTGGTACGCGCTCAGGAGATTCCAGGGAAAACCAATTCGGCCCACCCCGAACTGTGCCACTGGTGACAGCGGTATAGCGAAGCAGTCGCTATTTTGTCGCCACCGCCAAAGCAAACACGTCTTCAAACATCGCCGTCGTTAGCCGACCGGTGTTGGTGTTGTAGCGACTACAATGATAGCTATCGATAACTTTATACCCAGCAAGGCTGTGACGTGTGCCATGTGCAAATGGGTGCGCTGAGAGCTTGCCGCCCAACGTCCGGATCGTTGCATCATGGCTGATTTTTCCGAGGCAAATCAGCGTCGTCAGCGATGACATGGCTTTGATCTGCGCTTTCAAGAAAGGTGCGCAATTGGCGATTTCGCTGGTTTCAGGCTTGTTCAGCGGTGGTGCACAACGAACAGCATTGGTGATCATGGCACCTTTAAGTTCAAGCCCGTCATCGGCATGTGCGCCATAAGTACCCATTGAGAGGCCAAATTTCCCGAGCGTCGCATAGAGCAAATCGCCTGCCCAATCCCCGGTAAAAGGTCGCCCTGTTCGATTGGCACCAGTGCGACCGGGAGCCAATCCAACGATCAGCAGCCAGCCATGCAAGTCACCAAACGAAGGGGCGGGACCATTGTACCAATCAGGTTCTTGACGGGCATTCAAGCAACGATAAGCGACCAAGCGCGGGCAAAGCGGGCAATCGCGCGCTGGGTCACTGGCAGTCAAAACCGCAGCCTATGCCTCGGTTTCGCCTTCCAACTCGTCCTCTAAATCATCATCATTCTCGGTTTCTTCGATATGATCTTCTGTACGCCCTGGACGGAAGCTAGCACGGGGGTTCTCATAGCCATCCGGACGCGGTGGGCGACCAATCAAGGATGCCAAATCGGACAAATCGATGAATGTGTCGGCTTGACGACGCAACTCATCAGCAATCATCGGAGGCTGTGTTTTGATGGACGAGACGACGGATACACGAGGTCCGCGACGCTGAACTGCCTCGACAAGATGGCGGAAGTCACCGTCACCGGAGAATAACACGATATGATCAACGTGGCCTGCAATCTCAAGCATATCCACAGCGATTTCGATGTCCATATCGCCTTTGACGCGGCGGCGGCCCATCGAATCAGTAAATTCTTTCGCAGGCTTGGTGATGACGTTGAAGCCATTGTAGTCCAGCCAGTCGGCCAAGGGACGCACAGGGCTGTATTCGACGTCCTCAAGAATGGCCGTGTAATAGCTGGCGCGCACCAAACGCCCGCGTTTCTTGAATTCTTCCAGAAGTTTGCGGTAGTCGACGTCAAAGCCTAGGGTTCGAGCGGCTGCATAAAAGTTTGCGCCATCGATAAACAAAGCTATGCGCTCGTTGGGATAAAAAGTCATCGTCATGTTACCTTCTTCAATAAGCAAACAGGGACAACTAACGCTCCCTGCAGCCGGTGTATATATTGGCCTTGGCTCAAACCTTGGCTTTGGTGATATGCTGCCACGCGAGATACTCACACAAGCATTAGCAACAATAGGTCGAGGCGGCGACAAAATAATTGCCGCATCCTCATTTTGGGTCTCAAACGCTTGGCCACCCGAAAGCCTCGGACCAGAATTTGTCAATCTCGTTTGCCAAATTCAACCATTCGACAACGTGCCACGCAACCTTTTGGAGCGATTGCACGCAATTGAGGCGAAATTCGGAAGGCACCGTGACACAAATGACAGGTGGCTCGCGCGTTCTTTGGACTTGGACTTATTAGATTACAACGGCCAGATCACGAAAAATTGCAGTTTCGTGACACTGCCGCATGAGAGGCTGGCTGAGCGTGACTTTGTGTTACGGCCGCTATTGGAATTAAATTCGGATTGGACGCATCCCGTTACAAGCATTTCGGCGTGGCAATCTTTGGCTGCCTTAGAAACATCGGGTCTTACAAACGGGTGCCACTTAGATGTCGCCGCTGAACCAGAAATTGATCAGACACAGTATTAGTGTGACGCGGTGTTGAGAAATGTGGCGATATACAGTATTGAGAGAACTCATTTTCCGACAGGATCGAACATATGGCCCGCGTGACGGTTGAGGATTGCGTTGAACGCGTCCCAAATAGATTTTCTTTGGTGCTGTTTGCTGCCCATCGTGCGCGGCAAATTTCTGGTGGTGCGGCTTTGACGCTTGACCGCGATCGCGACAAGGACCCCGTCGTTGCTTTGCGCGAAATCGCTGATGTGACGGTGGACACTGAAGAGTTGCGTGACGGCCTTGTGGCGTCATTACGTGAGGTTCGTCCCCATGCAGTCCGCGAAGAAGAAGAAAGCGACATGTTGGCTTTGGAGGCGCCTGTTATGGCAACTGAAGACGATGTGCTGCGCGCGCTTCAACAAGAGCAGGAAGCGGTCCGCGAAGACCCGTATTGAGTTCATTTGGAGCCCGCATGGTCGATGAAAGTGCGTTAGACATAAAGGCTGATGTGGCTGAGTTGCCGCTTCCGGTTGTCAATGTCCGCGCATCGGCTCGCGGGCGTGTCTTGCGGCAATATGAGCTTGTTGACCGTATTCGTGCCTATGATCCCGATGTTGACGAGGATCAGATTAATCGTGCCTATATCTTTGCGATGCAGAGGCACGGCAGTCAGTTGCGGGCATCGGGCGATCCTTACTTTGCTCATCCAATCGAAGTCGCGGGTATTTTGACTGAGTTGCGGTTGGATGCGGCTTCGATTATCACGTGCCTACTCCATGATACGGTCGAAGACACGACAGCAACTTTGGAGGAAATTTCGCAATTGTTTGGCGAGGAAGTCGCTAGCCTTGTTGACGGCGTGACAAAGCTGTCACA
>JAYSRI010000421.1:0-2861 GCA_043721175.1 Alphaproteobacteria bacterium | reverse complement strand
ATCCAAGCCCCTGGCCTATCGTGGCTTCTATTGCGCTGTTCGTTTTGGCGCTTGGTGCGGTGACGTTCATGAAGGGATTTGTGGCTGATCCGTTGTCGCTGATTTCGGGTTACTTTGCTGATGAAACGGCGGCCAAAGCTGCGATCAAAGGCGGATGGAAAGCCGTTGAGGCGGGCCTGCAAGCCAATGCTGGTTTTCAGTCTTTGCCCGCTGACCTGAAAGCAAAATCAATTGCAAGCTATCAAACAAGTCAGCAATGGCACTGGTTGTTTGGAAAAGGCGACCCGATTGTATTGGTCGCCGGATTCATGATGACTGTGTTTGCAGCCGCATCGTGGTGGCGTGATGTGGTGAAAGAAAGCCATGCTGGCGATCATACCCCAGTCGTTGGCATCGGCTTGCGCTATGGCATGATTTTGTTCATCGCGTCTGAGATCATGTTCTTCGTGGCTTGGTTCTGGATGTTCTTTGAAGTTGGATTGTTTGCTGACGAACGCACGCTATCGACTATCCCCGAAGTTGCGAGCGCATGGGCGACCTGGCCGCCAGCAGGGGTAGAAACCCTTGATCCCTTCCACCTACCGCTGATGAACACGCTGACTCTATTATTGTCGGGCACTACAGTGACTTGGGCGCATCATGCGTTGCAACAAGGTAATCGAGAAAGCGCCAAATTGGGCCTCATTCTGACCGTCTTATTGGGCATGGGCTTCACGGCGTTGCAAGCAGTGGAGTACAACCACGCCCTACACGAAAAAGCCTTTGGCTTCGGTGGCGAGACAGTTGGTGTCTATGGCTCGTCCTTCTTTATGGCTACGGGATTCCACGGTGCCCACGTTATCATCGGGACAATTTTCTTGGCTGTCTGTTTATTCCGCTTAATGCGCGGCCAGATGACGCCGGAAAAGCATTTTGGTTTTGAAGCGGCGGCTTGGTACTGGCACTTTGTGGACGTGGTTTGGTTGTTCTTGTTTGCGTTTATATACGTCGCGTTTGCTTAACGCTTGGTAGTTGCTGAGTTCAATCTGGGTTGGCTCAATAAATTGGGCGGGTGGCAAATCAGTCACTCGCCCGTTTTTATTGGTGCTTTGGGAGGCAACGTTCATGCAGGCCAATCACTGGAAGTTTGGCCTATTATGTCGTTGTCCACAGTGCGGTAACGCCCCGTTGTTTGATGGACTATTGTCGATCAAGCCAAAATGCGTCGCTTGCGGGGCGGACTTTAGCACACATGATTCTGGAGACGGCCCTGCGGTGTTCGTGATTCTTGTGGCCGGTGCGATTTGTGTGCCGTTTATGTTGATTGCACAACTTGCGCTTAAACCTCCTGTTTGGCTTTTATCTGCTATAGCTATGCCACTGACTGCTGCAGTTTGCGTTGGATTGTTGCGCCCGTTCAAGTCAGTCCTATTCGCTTTGCAATGGCATCACATGGCGGGCGAAGGTGTGGCGATCAAAAGTTTGAGGGAAGACGAAGGCAAAGATGGCGCAAGGCCAGACTGACATTGACGCGGATTCCTTTTTGCCCAAGGGCTTGAAGGTGCGCGGTGGTGCACCTGAAGGGGGCGTACAGCCTGCCAATGTCGGCACCGACTTGGCTGGGTCAGATAAAGATCAGCCATCGCTCGCCGCCGAAATGCCAAACAACATCCCTTTCGTGGAGCGCCGCAAGTTGTCACCGAAACCAAGCCTGCCCAGCACTCCGGAGCCAGATAGCAAACCCGGCTTTCATCCCATGCCGATTTTAACAGTCGTGACAGCGATTTGTCTGGCGATCTTGTGGGTACTTGGATCATGGCAATGGAGCAAATTTGTCGCAAAATCTGCGCCGCCAAGTCAAGTTGGGACTACGATTCCAGCAACATCCACTGTCGCGTCAGCACTTGAAGCACCAAACCCTGAGTACCGACCAGTCGTCGTTGATGGGCTCATTGACAGCCGCATCGTTAAGATAAGCACGGTTCAAAATGCCATCCGAGGTTATCGGATATTTTCGCCAGTTGTATTGGAAGCTGGCGGAATTTTTGTGGATCGTGGCTTTGTTGCTGAAGATCAATTGAACGCCATTGTCGTCATGAGTGGTCAGGTCAACATGCAAGGCGTATTGCGGATCGGCGCGCGCCCAAACTCATACACGCCTAATAATGATCCCGGCGCTGATGTTTGGTATTGGCCAGACCTGCCCGCGATGGCACTTTCTTTGGGTATATCGTCAATGGGGCAATCTGCAGGACCGGGATACTACGTGTCGCTCTCCAAGGTTGATCCGTTAGGCACCGGGGAAATCGTTATAAATCCATATGCTGACAACAAAGGCGCTAATCAAATACCGCCAGAGCGGCACTTAGGCTATGCTTTGACATGGTGGGGGTTTGGCTTAGCGCTGATCGGTGTCTATATAGGCATGCACGTGCGCACCGGCCGCTTGCGGCTGAGACCGTCGCACGCTTCATAATTGTCAGTTCAAGCAAAGTAGTTTTATGCGCTATGTCTCTTCCCGTGGCGGCTGTCCGCCTGTTTCCTTCTTCGATACGCTATTGGCTGGCCTTGCCCCTGATGGGGGGTTGTACATGCCACAGAGTTGGCCCTGCCTGAGCGATGCAGCGCTCCAAGAAGCCGCAACGGCCCCTTATGCGCAAACAGCAGCAGCCGTGTTGAGCTTGTTTGCTGGCGACGATTTGAGCGCCGCGCAATCCTTGGGCATCGCAGAAGAAGCATATGGTGCCCAATGGGCAAACCCCGGCATTGCGCCATTGCGCCAAGTGGGGGCAGGCGAATACATACTTGAGCTGTTTCATGGCCCGTCGCTGGCATTCAAAGATGTTGCCATGCAATTGTTGAGCGGCTTGTTCAATCACGTT
>JAYSRI010000420.1:0-7365 GCA_043721175.1 Alphaproteobacteria bacterium | reverse complement strand
CGTTTCAAGCGTTCAGGGATGTCATTGTGCCCCATATGCAGCCGGGCTTGGTTGCAGGCGGTTTGCTGGCATTTACCCTGTCACTGGACGACTTTGTGATCACGTTTTTCGCGTCGGGTCCCGGCACCATTACCTTCCCCGTTAAGGTGTATTCGATGGTCCGTTTCTCGGTGACGCCGGAGGTCAATGCAGCCTCGACCATCATCATCGTCATCACCGTTTTGGCCACCGTGCTTGCGCTACGTGCTCAAAACAATGTTGAAAAAGAGAGCTAAGAGATGAGCGAAACTGACGCCATTATTCGTATAGAAGACGTGTCCAAACGCTATGGAAAGGTCACCGCAGTAGACCGCGTGACTTTGGAAATCCCGCGCGGCGAGTTCTTTGCTTTGCTAGGGCCATCGGGTTGCGGCAAAACCACTTTACTGCGGATGCTGGCTGGATTTGAAGTTCCCAGCGAAGGCCGAATTTTCATCGACGGGGTGGATGTGTCGAGCGTACCGCCCAACAAACGCCCCGTGAACATGGTGTTTCAATCTTACGCGGTATTTCCCCATATGACCGTGTTTGATAATGTCGCTTACGGCCTCAAGTTCGATAATGTGCCCAAGTCCGACCAGTATGGCCGCGTGATGGCAGCTCTAGCCGATGTCAAGCTGGAGCACTTGGCTGAGCGTAAACCCGATCAAATGTCGGGCGGTCAACGCCAGCGTGTGGCCTTAGCACGCGCTTTGGTGAAGAAACCCAAGGTGCTGTTGCTAGACGAACCCCTTAGCGCGCTCGACGCCAAATTGCGCGAAGCGATGCGGTTTGAGTTGGCGGAATTGCAAGATAAAGTCGGCATCACCTTTGTGATGGTCACCCACGACCAAGACGAAGCGCTGGCCATGGCGGGTCGCTGCGCAGTGATGGACCGGGGCAAGCTGATGCAAACGGCCACACCATCCAATCTATATGAATTCCCAGCCAACAAATTTGTCGCAGACTTTATTGGTAGTGTGAACTTGTTTGAAGGCACATTGGAAGTCGATGAGCCTGATCACGCCATTGTCTATTCCGAGGAGCTGGGTGGAAGGCTTTATTTTGACCACGGCGTTTCAGGTGCCGGTGGAGAGAAAATGTGGGTTGGTGTGCGGCCTGAAAAGATCGAGATCATCAAACGGGCGGAAGGCAGTGCGCCACCGACTCCGGAGGACGCACCCGCCGGCTGCAACGTCGTATCAGGCACGATCCGCCAAATCTCATATTTAGGCAGCGAGAGCGTGTATGAAGTCTATTTGGCCAACGACCGCCGCATGCGCGTATCCCGCCCCAATCTATCGCGCTGGGACCAAGAAGACTTTACCTGGGACGATGAAGTGTGGTTACGCTGGCATGGTGATAGTCCGGTGTTGTTGCAGAATTGAATTCTTTTTACTGGAGCGCCCCGCCATGGGAGTTGATATACCGATACTGAAATCTGGCTCATGTCGGTGTGGTCGGGTACGCTTCACCGCAACCCCGCCCGCCCTTCTTACGATGGCTTGTCATTGCAAGGGCTGTCAGCGCATGACGGCGAGCGCTTTTTCGCTCAGCGAAATGTATGCAGCTGAAAGTTTCGTCGTCACTTATGGCGAGCCGGTTCGCGGCGGCATGAAAGCCGAACCCCATCACTACGTTTGCCCGCAATGCTCTAGCTGGGTATTTACTCGATTAAGTTCGCCGATTGGGGATTTCGTGAATGTTCGGGCAACGATGTTTGATGAAGCTGATCATACAGCGCCTTTCATTGAAACTTGCACTGACAAAAAATTGGCATGGGTGCAAACCGGCGCGCGCCATCGTTTTCCTGCATTCCCGTCTCGTGACGCATTCGCGGACTTGATCGCAGAGTTCACGGAGCCATCAACATGACCGCTCGACCCAGTGCAAGGCCTGTTCTTGGCATGATCTGCTGCCGCCGCAGTGTCGGGACCGAGCATGCCCAAGCGGTGATGGAACGCTATTTGTATGGCGCAGCACCACACATAGACGCGATCCCGATGTTGATCCCGTCACTACCCCAATTGGTGGATGCGACCGAGATCGCCGCTCGCATTGACGGCCTGATGTTGACAGGTTCGCCCTCAAACCTTGAGCCGCGCCGCTATGGAGAGGAAGTACCCGGTGCGGCGGGGCCATTTGATCCCAATCGTGACGCGATGGCCTTGGCACTAGCCGACGCCATGATGAGTGCAGGCAAGCCGGTGTTTGGTATATGTCGCGGCTTTCAGGAGTTGAACGTACATTTTGGCGGCACATTGGCGCGCGACATGATGGCCCCCCACCGCACCATACAGCATCACGCACCAGATGACGTTAGCTTTGCCGAAATGTTTGAGCATCGCCATCCCGTCAGGTTGGAAGACGATGGTGCCCTGATGGCGGCGCTTGGGATGCGCGATATCATCGTCAACTCAGTGCATTATCAAGGCATTGATCGCCTCGGCAAAGACTTGAAAATCGAGGCCCGTGCTCCCGATGGCGTCGTGGAAGCCTTTTCAACCACGGCACGCGGCGCACCAGTACTGGCAGTACAATGGCACCCGGAATGGAAACCTGAAGCTGACGAAAACAGCCGCAAGATTTTTGGCCTAATGGGGCGAGTTTTGCGCGGTGGTGTTCTTTAGAGCGATTGTCGCCCGATTAAGCGAGATGAAGACCGCTCTAATACCAACAGCCCTTTGAAATGACCTACAGGATTCGGATGAGCATGGAGCGCGACTTACCAAAGTCGCACCATGATCATGCGCTCCCTAGCACGAACAAACGCCTATGTTCGCCGAGCGACTTTGGTCAGTCGCGATCCGCGCCATTTAGGCAATTGTTCGCTGTGTCATCTCATGAGCCTCTTGGTATTACACTTTGAAATTGAGCGCAGTTTTATCGGTCAACTAATTCTAATTGACCCGAACGCGCTCTAAGATTTTGTAGCGGCTGGCGCGTTGGCAGGGCGTCCGACTTTGGCGCTGGCTGTACGCGGGACACGTGCGTCGAGCTTATCGAGCCAAACGCGCGCGCCCGTTCCAATATCGATTTGAGGATTGGACGGGTCGAGACGCTCGCCCACTTCCCATTGACTGATCAACCCGCGCGCTGCGGCAAAGGCATCTGGCGAAGGTGACGGTTGACGCATGGCATTGTTGATCAACGCATCACCAAAAAACGTCCAATCATTCTCGGCCCGACACCCAAAGCTGGGCTTTTCAGACGACGCAGCCGTCATCGTGACCGTGGTTTCGTTTTGTAGTGAAGGAATGAAAACACCTGAATAGCAAGCCGAAACAATCACCATCCGGTTTTTGATACCAAGCTCGTTAAGCATGTCGGCCAAGCGTCCAGGACCAATATTGCCGCTGGCACGTTCCCCGTCGCGATACGCCACGCCTGTGATCCAATGTCCGTGGGCCGTGAGATACAACACAAGGACGTCCTCGTCCTTATTCATCAGATCGCTGACTTGTGCCAAGGCTGCGCCGAGATGATCGGGATTACCATTGGGCATAGCTGGATCGCCAGCACCAGTTCCGTTAGCGAGCACAATTGTGTGATCGGCCGCGTCGAACCGCCGCGATAACACCCGCCCCGTCTCGGCCGCCTCACGGCCAAAAACGCCGTCACTATCAAGGCCTGCGACAACAACGTAAGCGTCAACGACACCGCGCCGCTCGGGCTTTAACTTGGCCAGCGAGGCCGCTAGTAAACGGTTTTGGCGCAATGCTTCTTTGGGCGCGTAGCCTCTGGCAATCACAACCCCAAGCCTAGCGGCTTCGCGCATCTGGCGCTCTTGAGTGGCTTGGCGGGAAGACTGTTGACCGCCGCCAAAAAACTGGGCTTGAGCAGGGGTTGGAACCCCAAGTGGTGGCGCGAAAGCGATCAAAGCAAGGAGGCTTGCAAAGCCGGCAATTTGGAGACGCGGAGTTTTCATGACGCGATAACAGCGCGATATCAGGCGGTTGTCTAGCCTTATCTATGCATGTCGCATGAGTGCTTACTTGTCGGCTTTGGCTAAACGCCGCTCCCAATGTTTGGCACCCCGCAGATATCGATAAAAAGCGTAATTCATGGCGGTCATGAAGCCATACAACCCACGGACAAAGTGGCGACGACCAATGTAAGCCTTCAAAAATGCCAGCGGGAATTCCAGCACTAAACGAAGGCTAGAAAATTTGCGGCCTTTGGCCTCCAGATCATCGGCTTGCATATCGGCATATGCATTGAGCTTGATAAGCTCATGACCAAGCGACCGAATTGAGCGGTGTTCAACATGCCCATTGAGAGTGCTCACATGCGTGCCAGCAATTAAATCAACCCGATCATGAACCGCAGAGGCATTATAACGGCCACTTGCTTTATGATAAAGCCGCACGGGGGTGAGGACGAATGCCCACGGGTGAGCCGCTTGTTCGCCGGGAAACATCTCGACAATCTTGGTAGCGTAGGCGCATCGCGACAAAGCATCCTTCGATAACGCCGCAATGATCGATGCCTTGAGCTGAGGCGTCACAATCTCGTCGGCGTCAATATTGAGCATCCAGTCATAACGACATTGATCCTCGCCAAACTGCTTTTGTAAACCATAACCTGGCCAATCGTGGTGAATAACCCGCGCACCAAGGCTTTCTGCGACACTTGTTGTCTCGTCGGTTGAGCCTGAATCGATGACAACAATATCGTCGGACAAGTCCGCCACCGCCTCGATTGCAGCGCCGATTCGGTCTGCCTCATTGAGGGCAATGATAAAGATGGAAAGTGGGTGCTGCATGATTGCTTTCTAAATCGACTGCACTGATCTTAGCGAAGCCCTGCAACCGCGTCGAGATAACACTCGCCAGCGATGCAGGCACGCTCTACATACGATTGATGAGCGAAGATAGCGAACGCAATCGACTGACTGGCCGTATCGCGCGTGTGGCGCGCGTTGGCGCGAACATGGGCGCCGCAGCTGTTACTTTTGGCACCCAACGCCTGATGGGGAGCGATGCCGCTGAGCGCAACATTGCGTCCGCATTACGCCAAGCGCTGGGCAAAACGCGCGGGCCGCTGATGAAAGTAGCCCAGATTATGGCAACGATCCCAGATTTGTTGCCACCCGAATATGCAGAGGAGCTAGGCCAATTGCAGGCCAATGCCCCGGCAATGGGGTGGCCATTTGTCAAGCGGCGGATGCGGGCCGAACTTGGCGAGGGCTGGGAGGCCAAATTTGCAACGTTTGAGCGTGAGGCTGCTCATGCGGCTTCATTGGGTCAAGTCCACCGCGCCACCTTGCATGATGGCACCAATGTCGCGTGCAAATTGCAATATCCCGACATGGCAAGTGCGGTCGAATCCGATGTCAATCAGCTCAAGTCATTACTGGGCATGTTTAAGGCTTTTGAAAAATCCGTTGATCCTTCCGAAGCAGTCGAGGAGGTGACGGAGCGCTTGCGCGAGGAGCTCGATTACACCCGCGAACGCCAACACATGCGTTTATATGGCAATCTATTGAGCAGTTACGACGACATCATCTCGCCCACGCCCATTGACGAATTGTCCACCGGGCGGCTGCTAACGATGACTTGGCTAGAGGGCGCACCGCTATTGAGCTTCAAAAGCGCGCCACAGGAACAACGCGACCGCATCGCTGGGTTGTTGTTCAAGGCGTGGTGGGCACCGATGACGGGCACCGGTGTTATCCATGGCGATCCACATTTGGGCAATTACTCCCTGACGCCAAATGCAGAGCAGCTTAATTTGCTCGACTTTGGCTGCGTGCGCATTTTCCCGCCCAGCTTTGTCGCCAGTGTTGTGAAACTCTATTTGTCATTAGAGCACAACGATTTTGACGGCACGATGGAAGCCTATCAAAGCTGGGGCTTCAAGGGTCTCACGCCCAAACTCGCGGAAGTGCTCAATGTTTGGGCCCGGTTCATTTACGCACCATTGCTGGACGACAGGGTGCGAACCGTGGCCGATGGCGTGGCGCCAGGCGACTATGGCCGGAAGGAAGCATTTGAAGTGCGCAACCTATTAAAACTGCATGGCCCCGTAACAATTCCGCGCGAGTTTGTGTTTATGGACCGCGCAGCGATTGGACTGGGGGCCGCTTATCTGCACCTTGACTGTAAACTCAATTTCTACCGCCTGTTTCAAGACTCGATTGCTGGCTTTGATGTCGATGCACTGGCAAAGCGGCAAAGCGATGCACTTGGTGTGGTTGGGCTGTAGTTGTTTTGAAAGCCCAATGTAGTGACACAGCCAATAAACGCTTGAATGGAGCGAACCACGATTTAGTCCAGAAGTCCTATGAGATGACATAGCTAGCAATCGTTAGAATAGGTTGGATTGAGAGTTACCAAAGTTGCCTTTCGAACGAAGGCATTTGTTAGTCGTCGTCATCGCGTGATCCTAAGACAAGCGATTTTGGTAAGTCTCAATCCACACTCAGAACGGACTATCGGTCATTTCAAAGGGCCGTTGGTATGATTGCTATCGATATCAGACCGCTGTCTGATGCCGGGAATAAAGTCTCCGCGTCTGCGGCCTGCCAAACCGGCAAAGTCACCATCGCCCTAGTAAATATCGGGCTAGCGAGAAACTCTGCGAGCCAAGACTGCAATTTGGGTAGGTCTTGCGCAGCGAACCAAGGCTCGTTTACGGCGGCGAATTGTCTAATAAAAGGTAGGATGGCCACGTCGATCAGCGACAAGTTTGGACCCGTCAGAAAACCATATGCCTCCAAGGCGGCATTTAACTCGCTTAAGATCATTAAGCCTGCGGCGCGATGCTCCAAAGGATCGCCTTCGTAACGATCTGGATATTTGTAGTGGTCGAGATGGTTCTTGAAGACCTGATCGTTGCACTCCACGCGTTTCATAGTTTGATCTGTGACGCCATTGAGCCAACAAGCGGGATCGTTTTGGTTCAAAACAAAGCGCATGATATCGAGGCTCTCTTCCAACACCCGACCATTCGCCAGCACCATCACGGGGATAGTGGCCTTAGGTGAGGCGACGATCATTTCCGCTGGCTTGTCGGCAAGGCTGACCTCGCGAATGGTGCACGACAAGCCTGATGCCAAAATCGCCATGCGGGCACGGATCGCATACGGGCAGCGACGGAAGCTGTATAAAATAGGGATTGGGGACAATTTCTTCTAACTTTACTATCTTGGCGCCCTCTGGCGCGGTACACGACAAGCAAACGCTTGGGGTGTTTCTGGCTCAATAGCTGCCGAGCCACCCCATATCCAGTATAACCATCTTACCTTGCAGCAAAAGTGTTCGTATCACTCACACGTATCTTTTTCTCCCGCGACGGAGCAAACCCGCCCACTCATCCAATGATCGTGACGCGCCAATAGAAAAT
>JAYSRI010000419.1:0-7391 GCA_043721175.1 Alphaproteobacteria bacterium | reverse complement strand
CCTCTTTCTGGTGCAAATCGGCCAGTTCCGCTTCTAGATCAACGTGAAAACCGGTTGTACCAGAGATATTGCGTGTGCCGCCAGAGCCCGCGCCAACATCCGTTATGGCGTCTTTCATGGCTTGCAAAACACGTGGGTGCTGTCCTTGACCAAGATAGTCATTGGAGCACCAAACTGTTATTTCACGCTCACCGTCGTCATTGCGCAATCGCGCACGCGGAAATGCCCCCTGGACACGCTTGATATCCGCAAAGACACGATAGCGTCCTTCTTTGCGAACTTCTGCAACGGCAGTTTCAAAGGCGCTGGCATAGTCCATGTTACACGGGGCTTGCGCCCCCCTCTCCTGAAATGGCTCGCCGCCACTCACGTCCGTTATCGGTATAGCGCTCGGCTCAAAAAAAGCTATGCACGAATTGTCGCAGCCCCGATCAGGCTGCGGCTATCTACCGCCCGGCAAGTCTTTGAACGCAACATCCTTGTCAACGCGCACATCGCCGGGCAGCCCCAAAATACGCTCGGCTATGATGTTCTTCAAAATCTCGTCGGTGCCACCAGCAATACGTAAACCCGCAGCCCACATGAAGCTCTGCTGGAACACACCGTCAGAAGGTGCATAGTCGCCATCGGTTATGATGCCAAAATGATCCATTGATTCGATGGCACTGTTTGTGATGTCTTGTAGTTGGTTGGCGGTGATAATTTTACCAATTGAGCTTTCAGGCCCCGGTGTTTGCCCTTTTGACAAAGCGGTCATCGTGCGGAATTTCGCGAGCTTGTAGCCCTCGGCACGCACCACCCAATCGGCCAGTTTCTGGCGGAAACTAGCATCTTGGGCAAGTGTGCCGCCTTCGATCCCGGGCACCGTGTGGGCCCAATCAAAAATCTCTTTATAGTCGGGTCCGGGACTTCCACCGACCGCTAAGCGCTCGTTCATCAACGTCACAAGCGCCACACTCCAACCATTGCCCTCGCCGCCAAGCATTTGCGCGTCGGCAACGCGAACGTCGGTGAAATACACTTCATTGAAGTTTGAACCACCGCTCATTTGATGAATAGGGCGCACGTCAATGCCAGGGCTTTTCATGTCGACGAAGAACATGCTCAAGCCCTTGTGTTTGGCCTTATCGGGATTGGTCCGAACCAGAACAATGCCCCAGTCGGAATAATGAGCACCAGATGTCCAAACCTTTTGCCCATTGATGATCCAGTCGTCGCCGTCACGCACGGCTTTTGTTTTGAGGCCTGCAACATCGGACCCCGCAGACGGCTCGGAGAATAACTGGCACCAGATTTCTTCGCCGCGCAGAGCCGGGCCGACATGACGCTCTTTTTGCTCGCTGCTGGCAAACGCGATCACCGTGGGGACACACATGCCCAGTCCAATTGTGAAAGGTGCGGCGGGTGCGTCGTATTTACCTTCTTCTTGGCCAAAAATGACTGAAAAGATCGGCGACAAGCCCTGCCCGCCTTGCTCCTTTGGCCAAGTAATGCCCGCGAAGCCATTTTCAGCTTTGGCGTTCTGATAGGCTTTTGCTGCCGTCATGTAGTCGTGATCGCTGAGTCTTTTTTGCAAAATCTCTTTGTCACCACCACGGACCTGGGCGTGTTCAGACATGAACTTCTGCGCTTTGGCGCGGAAGGCGGCTTCTTCGGCTGTATCGTTAAAATCCATCGCTTTTCTCCACCTTCGTTTGTTTAAGCTGCATTTCTCAGTTCAAGTCGACGGACTAATTTCTCTTTCCAAATCGCCGGGGCACCGACTTGAACAGCTAGAAGTTTGGCGCGGCGGTAAAACAAATGGCAATCGACATCCCATGTGAACCCCATTCCGCCATGGGTTTGAATATTTTCCTTGGTGGCCAGATAATAGGCCTCACACGCCGCTATCCGTGCCGACGCTGCTGCGACAGGTAGTTCGGGCGCATCGCATGACAATGCCCACGCCCCATAAAATGCGTTTGACCGCGCTATTTCTAACGCGACATACATGTCAGCCAATTTGTGCTTGATGGCTTGAAAGCTGCCAATTTGCCGCGAAAAAGCAAACCGACCTTTTGCATATTCTGTCGCCATATCGAGGCAGGCTTGCGAACCACCAATTTGCTCAAACGCAATGAGAACAGCAGCGCGATCATACAGGCGCGCCAACAGGCCCAGCCCATCGCCTGCTTCACCAATTAACTGTGCAGGCGTTTGCTCAAACGTGATGCTGGCGTGCGAGCGGGTCGGATCGAATGTTTTTAAGGACTTTTTTGATATGCCTGCACCTAACATATCAACCAAAACCAGTGACGTGCCACTGCCATGCTTGGCAAGGACCAAGGCATGAGTTGCGATATCGCCGTCAGCAACGGGCAGTTTCGTACCGGACAATTTAGCGCCGTCAAAACTGGTTTTAAGCGTCTCAAAGCGGGGTTCGCCTGGTCCTTCCGACGCGCCCACACAGCCAATGATTTGCCCGTCGACTAATTTCGGCAAAATCGCCAGTTTTTGCTCCTCGGTCCCAGCAATTTTCAATGCCTCAGCCAATAGATAAACGGTTGACGCCCAAGGCACAGCCGCTAGCGAGCGCCCCATTTCTTCGGCTAAGACGCATAGTTCCAATTCGCCTAAGCCAAGCCCACCGTAGGCCTCGGGAATAGCGACCCCCAGCCAGCCCATTTCAGTTATGCCCTGCCACAGCGCGTTATCGTGGCTGATATCGTCATGGTTCAGCACATTGCGCACAGCGGCCATATTTGCCCGTTCGCTCAAGAATTTTCGCGCTTGTTCCTTCAGGTATTTTTGATCATCTGAAAAGTCGAAATTCATTTTGGCGCAAGCCTCCCACCTTTGGTGCTATCGTCGTGCAAATGACTTTGCCGAGAACACCTTTGCAATCACCATAACTATGTTTTGTAATAGGAAAAGCCGTCACCTTAGGGAAGGCCGCATCAATTGTTTGTGGTCACTGAAAGCGAGTGGACCCCCTACCAACCAGCCGCTCGCAAGCCTGTTTGCTGTTGCGGTGCCGACCGTATTGGCGTCCCTGCTGCAGTAGTGCCAGCTTGTGCATTCTGCTGGACTTGCCCCCCCTGAGCTTGACCTAGCGACACGGGTTTGCGCAATAACGCAGACGGATTGGCCGCTGGCATCCAACTATTGTCAGAGTCCAGTGTTTCAATCTGCGTGCCTCTTAGACGATTGACTAAGGTACAGGGGTCTGGAATTGCCAATTTAAGTGTGGGCGTCGATTGTCCAGTTTGAGCCACGGTGCCCGGTGCCGAGGGCAATTGCACGCTTTGCTGGAAGGTGAACTTGAACCGCATCGGCGTTGCAACGCCTTCACCGAACACAATCGCTTCACGATTATCGAGTGCTGACAAAAACGAAATTGTTGAGGACCCAGAGTCAGAGATCGCAGAGCGCATGATTTCCTGATCGCGGTCGTTTGACAATCGCATGGCAAATATTGTCGAACATTGGGACAATATCGTTGGGTCAAGCTCGCCTGGTCTTTGAGAAACGACTGCGATTGAGCAACCATATTTGCGGCCTTCTTTCGCGATGCGCGCAATGGCGCGGCGTGCCGGGATAAAGCCTGCATTGATGTCTTGCGGGACGTATCTATGGGCCTCCTCGCAAACGAGCAGCACGTGCACGGCGCCTTCGCTTGCATAAGCGACGTCAAAACTGAGCCTAGCCAGTACAGCGACAACCGCATTTGTGACGTCTGAAGGAAGGCCGGATAGATTGATAATCGAAACCGGTTTGCCATTGGCTGGAAGTCGGAAAATGCTTGATATGATCGCGCCGAAATTATCGGTCAAAACACCACGAGGAAACATGAATGCGTAACGCTGGTCGCCCGCGAGCGTATCGATCCGCACGCGCAGTGTCTTCAGCCGCAAGCGATCAAATCGAGGTTCTAACTGGCCCAATAGTTCGTCGATCAATTTGAAAACATCCGCCATGCGGTAAGGGCTGGGGGTGTCGGCATTGAACGACCCGGCATCCAGCGACTTCCGAAGTGTGCCTGGCGTCGCATGGCCTGTTTTTTCAGCATGAAATTGTGCTTTGGCAAGCGAGATGAGTTCGCGCAGAATGTCGGCCTCTTCGGGCACAACTTTGGTGCGAAAAACAACGTCCTCCATCTCGTCAAACTTAAACAGCCAGTAAGGCAATTCCAACGTGTTCGCGTCTAGCAAAGCTGCTTCAGTGGAAAACGCACGAGAGAATTCGTTATGGGGATCAAGCAATAAAACACGCAACTCGGGCTTGACGGACAAGCATTGTCGAATGAGCAAAGTCACCGAGCATGATTTTCCGACACCCGTTGTGCCAACAACAGCAAAATGTTTGCGTAACATGTCGTCGACGCCGACGGTTGCTGCAACTTCTTCGTTTTGGGTCAAACGCCCAACTTCAACGGCGGTCCGCTCGCCGAGGTCGTGCATGATTTCAAGATCGGTGATGCGGATTTTGTGGGCGACGGCACCCACTTGCGGGTAACGAGATACACCGCGACGAAATGATTCATGGCCATTGTCATCAACAGAAACTTCGCCGACCAGCTCGACATGAACGCTGACAGCGTTTGAACTTTCTTCGTCCCAATAAGCCTTGTCGGTGCGCATTTCATAAACAAGCGCCACAACGCGGTTAGAGCCGACATCAATCGATATCAAACGACCCACTGCCCAGAAATCCGCTGTTGCCCCCGTCATGTTTGTTGCACTCGTTGAAACCGTTGCGCGAGCGCCGCTACAAAAAGTCACACGGCCAATCATGCGTTCTGAGGGTTGTTGGTGCCCACGTCGCTCTGAAGCGCTAGGTGCCTGAATAGGTCGAGATTGCGGAGCAACAGGCGCTACTGCGGCGCTGGGTGCATCAGGACGATGTGGAGCTTGGGCTAACCCGTGTGCTGTTACTTGTCCCGGAGCCGATGCTGACGCAGGCGCAGACCTCGTAATCTGACTGGGACGTTCCTGCTGGGGGAGATTGGGTCGCTGGGGATCGGCCGCGGCACCAATACCAAGCCCTTGAGCATGTTGCGACTGAAACATTGAAACCCCAATTCCGACCTCAGCCAAGCCCCTAGCTGCCGTCCATAACGAGCCGCATTCTTTATAGAAAATTGATTAACGTGGCGTTTTTTTGCAAATAACTAAAACACAAATTTCAACTAAAGGGTAACATTGTCGACTGTTGCGAACTTTGACATAAAAACAACATTTTTTACGCGACTTGAGAGGGTTCGCAGACTAAGGACAAGCCATGCGCACCAATGATCAGATCGCGATTCGCCTCGCTGACTTCACCCCTTTTCCTTTCACGATACGTCATGCGTCGCTGGCTTTTGCGCTAGACCCAAAGCGCACAATTGTCTCCAGCCGATTGCTAATTGATCGCTCCAACGCGTCGTCAGCCAGTGATGCGCCGCTCTGCCTTGATGGGGAAAACATTGAGCTGGTTGAGATTTTGATTGATGGCGTGGCGCTGTCGCAAGACGCCTACGATTTGACCGACACGGGTATCACGATCCATAAAGTTCCTGATAGCTTTAAGCTGGAAACAAAAGTCGCATTTGCCCCAATAGATAACACCGCCTTATCAGGGCTTTATATGTCCGGCGGACGTTATTGCACGCAATGCGAGGCGGAGGGCTTTAGGCGTATTACATTCTGGCCCGATCGACCCGACGTTATGAGCCGCTTTCACGTGCGCGTGGAGGCACCCAAATCAGAATTCCCCACCTTATTGTCGAACGGAAATCCAGTCGCGATTGGTGATTTTGACGATGGACGGCATTGGGCCGCTTGGGATGATCCTCATCCCAAACCGTCTTACTTATTTGCGCTAGTGGCCGGCGATTTCGATCAAATCGAAGACAGCTTTGTAACCTTGAGCGGCCGTGAAGTCGAACTCAACATCTTTGTCGACAAAGGCGAAGCCGACCGCGCACTTTACGCAATGGACGCGCTCAAGCGCTCAATGGTTTGGGACGAAGAAGTCTTTGGCCGCGAGTATGATCTAGACGTTTTTAACATCGTGGCCGTGGCTGATTTTAACGCCGGAGCTATGGAAAATAAAGGCCTCAACATATTTAATTCTGCACTCCTTATGGCCGATGCAGCAACGGCCACAGACAGTGATTTTGAAGCGATCGAATCTGTGGTCGCTCACGAATATTTCCATAATTGGTCGGGCAACCGGGTTACGTGTCGTGACTGGTTTCAATTGTCGCTTAAAGAAGGCTTCACGGTATTCCGCGACCAGGAGTTTTCCAGTGATCAACGTTCTCGCGCCGTTAAACGCATCAAGGATGTTAAGGCGCTGCGTGCACGTCAATTCTCTGAAGATGGGGGCCCACTCGCCCATCCCGTGCGCCCTACCAGCTATGTAAAAATCGACAATTTTTACACGGCGACCGTCTACGAAAAGGGTGCCGAAGTTATTCGGGTTTTACAAACTCTTATTGGCGAGCAAGCCTTCTCAGAAGGTGCGCAACTTTATTTTGACGATAATGACGGAAGAGCGGCGACTATCGAAGACTGGTTAGTTGCGATGCGCACCGCTTCTGGCTCTGCGCTGAACGGGATTGAGCGCTGGTATGATCAAGCGGGCACGCCCCAGCTCAAAGTTCATTATCACCATGATCCAAGCACAAAAACTGTCACATTGAACCTTTCGCAGCACACGCCGGACACACCGGGACAAACGGGAAAATCATGGGTTCCAATACCTGTGAAACTGGCCTTTTTCAGGCCGGATGGTGCGCCGACCAAGTTGAGCCTCGCGGGCAGTCAAGTTGTTGCAGACGACTGGCTGGTGCCAATGGCAAGCGATCATCTTTCGCTCGTATTTGAGGGAGCTGATGTCGCAGTGGTTCCATCATTGTTGCGCAGTTTTTCAGCTCCGGTGCGGATGGAAACCAATTTGACCGAGGCCAACCTCGCTTTGTTAGCGGCCTGCGACACCGATCCTTTTGTACGCTGGGAATCGACACAAACTATTGCTCGGCAAGTATTGTTAGCGGCAGGCCAAGCTGTTCTCGAGAACCGTGATGTGTATGTCGGCGAAGCCATTGGTACCGCGCTGGCAGGTGCACTCAATGATGCGCACAAAGACCCTGCGTTTGCGGCCTTAATGCTGCGGCTTCCCGATCTTGGAGAGTTGATGCAGTTGCGCAGCGATTGTGATCCAGAAGCGCTTCAAAAAGGGCGCAAAGCTGTGCGTGCCATTTTAGCCGAGCAACTGGATGAACAATTAAACGCGGCGTTTGCAACTCATGACCCGGCGCAAGACTTTTCGCCAGATGCCAGTTCGGCGGGTCAACGGGCGCTGGCTTCCGCTGTACTGGATTTGATGACGGCGGCAGGCGATGATCGCGCAGCCTTGCGTGCTGA
>JAYSRI010000418.1:0-2877 GCA_043721175.1 Alphaproteobacteria bacterium | reverse complement strand
CGGTAATTACATCTCGGCTGAGGGCGTTTGCGCCGACCGGACGAGTCGTAGCGAGATGGCCAGATAACAAAGGGAGGCTGACCAATGGCGCGCGCGATGACCGTTTCATTTCTGGCTGCTGGGGACACTAATGTTCGCGTCATGCTTTGGCGCGTGATCCCGACCTTGGCCCCTAGACCCGCAAAGGTGTGGCCCGCTTTGCGCACCGCAGCTTTGATGTCCTCTATATGCCAATCAGTATTAACAGCCTTCGTCATTTGAACCCCAGTTAAGGATGAATCTGAATTGAATTGCCGTTTTAGCCACACCATAAACGGCAATTCAATTCAGCTAAACAAAGAAAGTGTTATTTTATGGCAAGTGATGATCGGCGAATGACAGCCGCAATGCTAGCGCGGCTAAGATCAAAGTCAGCGGCGTTTGGGGATTATGCAAAAGTTTCTGGCTCGTCAGGAGTTCCAATTGGAACACTTCAAAAGATGATGACGGGGGCAACTGACCCGCGTTTTGCTACGGTCGTTGATGTTTGCCGGGCTATTGGTGTTTCGATTGATTATGTGGTCACGGGGATTGATGGAGTAGGGGAGTCTGGCGACTGGGAAACGCCGCTTGGGCCGGTTCCGCTTGGTGAGAAGCGAGTTCCAGTGAGGGACATTGCTGCGTCAGCTGGTCATGGCTTTGAGGTGTTTGATGAAGATCCTCGGTGCTGGTTCACATTTCCGGCTGAATGGTTGGCATCAATGGGAGATCCTGACTCAATGGACATCGTCAAAGTTGAAGGCGAGTCGATGGAGCCAGAGTTGCGCGATGGCGATCATGTTATGATTGACCAAAGCCAACGCCAGGTTAAGGATGGCCTTTACGTTGTTGCTGTTGACGATCACCTGTTCGTTAAGCGTGTGCAAGTGGTGGGTCGGGGTAAGGTCGTTTTAACATCAACGAACGTATCATATCGCCCGTTTGAAGTCGTACTGACCGAAGCAATCGACGGGGAGCTTCATGATAGCACGCGTATCGTTGGCCGGGTTGTTTGCTCGGTGCGCATTTTGTAAAGATGCGGGTCTTCAAATTAGGCCCGTCACGCTGAATCTGGAAGGTGGCGTGAATAGATTTGGGTTTCAGCTACGCGGCACTGTCTGGCGGGCATTAAAACGGGCACGATTTCGATGTTATGCGGCAAGAGGATTGGCGAATTACACATTCCCATGAATAAGGCGCTCGGGGCGCTCATATTTGGCCGTCGAGCGGCTCGTATCGGCAAGGCTGTTGGCGCAGCCTTATTCGCAATGCTTTCTGCGTGCCGACCCAGCTGCGCAGTGCATCAAAGTTGACCATTTCTGTTCAGCGCAAATCAAGACGGCATGCCCGCCTTGATCCAGCTGGTCACATCGAAGCTGGGGCATGCCTTCGCCACGCCGGGCCAATCACGGTGACCGCGAATGATGATGCCGGGATACCAAGCTTGATAGTCGCGAATGATTTTGGCGAGTGACAGTTTTTGCGCTGGGGTGCGGGTGTCTTTGGGCTTTCCGCCTGCGTTCAGGCTTTCGGTCCCGCCGACATAGCAAATGCCAATATTGCCGCTGTTGTGGTTCGCGACGTGGACGCCTTTTTGATCGTCGCGTAAATGACGAACGATGGTGCCATCAAGCTCGATCACATGATGATAGCTTGCGATGAAGCCGGGAACCGTTTTTGCAAATCGTTCATGATCCCATGCCTTGATTTGAGCCGCGCTATTGTCGCGGCCCTCGGGCGTTGCGGCACAGTGGACGGTTAGATATTTAATAGCGGCCATTTCAGTCTTCCCTATCCGCCACAGCCATCTGCGCGCTTACCCAGTGGCGGAGCGCATCAAAGCCAATTGCTTGTTCTGTGCAGATCAAGGCGTCGGTGTTGCTGAGGTCTCCGCTGGCTTCGCGCTCGTCCCAAAGTCTAGCTTGAGTGGCGGCGTCATCAGCTGGTCGGGCGGGGTCGGGAAGCGCGGGCAGATCCGCTGCCCCGCTACCACGGTGAGCAGCTGAGGGCGCGGGGTTGATTGGCAGGCGGCGAGACTGAGCGATGAGAGCGTTACGATAGTGAGCGCGCGCCTCTGCGATTTTGAGATTGTAATCATCGACGATTCCTTTGGTGGTGCGCGCAGCGGCGCGTTCGCGGGTGAGGGTGTTTTGCGCACCTTGCGCGCGCGCAAATTCGGTGGCGCGTTTGGTGTCATTCAGCGCTTGGCCAAGCGCAAGGATGTATTTTGCTGCGTCTTGCTTTGCGATTATGATGGGATTGCCCTTGGCATCGCGGGCGTCGACGGCGTGAGAGACTGCGCCGACAATTCCCCGCTCCCACACTCCTGCGCGGGACAGTTGCGCGCCCTGGAACGCGATGAGCCCGATAAGAATTGCCATTCCGAACCATTTGATAAGAGTGAACCACTTGGCCATAATGTTTCCTTAGGTCGTTTGATGCGGGTTGCGCTTTGCTTTGGATGTCGCCATCACTGCGCGAACGCCCCTGAATTTCCCTAGTCGCGCTGGCGTGACTAGGGTGGGTGCGCGGTTTGGCTCTAGCCATTGCCAGCATGAGCAATTCACCACATCCCTTCGAAATTGAAATCTTCAAGCCCGGCACGTTTACAAGCGTTGAAGGGGCGGTTGTTTCGTTTAGCGCGGCGGATGTTGCTGAAATTGCGGCGTCATACGATCCAGCGACTGACCGCGCGCCCCTCGTTGTTGGTCACCCAAAACTCACTGACCCCGCTTACGGCTGGGCGGATGGGCTGCGGGTGAACGGTGATCGGCTCATCGCATCGGGTGCGCAAGTCGAGGTGAGTTTTGCTGAAATGGTGAACGCTGGCCGGTTCAAAAAAGTGAGTGCTCAATTTTA